>JBAYEZ010000053.1:0-6500 GCA_041667485.1 Bacilli bacterium | reverse complement strand
AAAGAATCCCACGATTTCTTCATTTCTTATGGCATTGAAGCGGAACTCACCAAGATCAAAAAAGACCTGGCGGACTTTGGTGTTCATTTCGACAAATTCTCCTACGAATCCGACATTCGCAAAGGCTCGACAATCCCCGATACGATCGAAGAGTTAAGAAAGAAAGGTTTCGTCTATGAAAAGGACGGGGCGACTTATCTGAAGACGACCGCGATTCTCGATCCGGAAGGCAAAGCGCTTGATGACAAAGACCGACCAATCGTTAAATCCGATGGGATGTACACTTATTTCATGCCAGATATTTGCTATCACTACAACAAGATGAGCCGGGGTTTCTCCCTCCTCGTCGATATGCTCGGGGCCGATCATTTCGGCTATCTGAACCGGATGCGGGCTGCCTTGGCTATGGAAGGCTATTCCTATGATTCTTTGGCCTTTGGCATCTACCAGATTGTCAAAGTTTATAAAGATGGGCAAGAAGTCAAAATGAGCAAACGAACGGGCAAAGCGATCGCCCACCGCGACCTCGTTGCCGATGTCGGGGTCGATGCGGTTCGTTATTTCTTCAGCGAAAAGAGCGGCGATACCCCGATTCTTTTCGATATGAACCTAGCCTTATCGAAGTCGAAAGACAACCCGGTCTACTATGCCCAATATGCCCATGCCCGCTGCCATTCTTTGCTCGAAATGGGAAGGGACTTTCCTCTCGTGACCTCCTTAAAAAGTCTCACTTCTCATCAGGAAGGCGATATTTTGAAGCAACTTGCCGATTTTCCTAGTATGATAGAGGCTGCCGCGGAAGCGCGCGCGCCGTATAAAGTCGCAGGCTATATCCATGCTTTATCCCAAGCGATTCATGAATATTACGCCTCCACCAAAATCATCGATCGTGATGACAAAGAAGGCACTGGTTGCCGTCTTGCTCTCATGAAAGCCGCGATGATCACTCTCGAGAACGCCTTGGCGATCCTCGGGGTCAGCGCCCCCGACGCGATGTAAGAAGAAGGAGTGAAAAACCTATGGATAACACCAAAAGCATGCTGGATGTCGCCTATACGATTATGAGCAAAGCAAAAAAGGAAATGACTTTTGCTGATCTCTATGAACAGATCGTCAAAGAACTTGCGATGAACGACGATGAGAAGAAGAGCCACTTAGGCGAATTCTACACCGAGCTCACTCTCGATGGCCGTTTTGTCGCTTTGACCGATAACGGCTGGGATCTCCGCACCCGTCACACCTACGACAAAGTCCACATCGATGTCAACGATGTCTATAGCGATGTCGAAGAAGGCGATGAGGACGAAGAAGACGAAGAAGAAGAAAAGGAATTCGAAGCCCAGATCGAAGGCAAACCCGTTGCGGATCATGCCGCTCCGGAACCCGAGAGCGAAGATGCTGATGTTGAGAAACCTGCTGTCGATGAAGACGTCGCTTCTCTCGTTGGCAAAAAGAGCGGCGGCGAATATTAAGCCTTGTTTCGATGATTTTGAAAGGATGGCTCGTCCATCCTTTTCTTTTGCCTATGTTCGAAACGAAAAGGGGTAAGCGAGCCTTCTTTGGTGTCCTCTGACGTTTTCTTCCTCCTTTATTTCTTCCGTTTCGGACGACATTATCCTCAAAAAGCGTCTGTCTGAAACAAATCTCATGTTTAAAAGGCGTAAAAGTTTAAAATAAACGTCTGTGAAAAACGTGTAAAGCGGGCTATCAATCGTCAAAAAATGAATAAAATGTCGCTAAGGCGGCAAAACGATGTTGAAAAGAAAACTAGACCCGGAATTGTTGAATGGAACCGATCTCTTCAATGGAAAAAGAAAGGCTTGATTATTCAAGGGCTTCGCCAAGCCAGAAAACTTTTTGCCATCCTTTTGAGGACGATCTTTTCGTGGAGCCCATCACCGCCCTTCCCAGCGCCTTGCCACCTATTTTTGATTTCGTTTCAGAGGGGACTCTCCTGATTCTTGATGAGATCCAATAATGCAATGGCGCTCGAACCGCCATCAAATCTTTGGAAGATGGCCGCTACGACGTTTTGGCGCCGGGATCGCTCTTGGGAGCCAAAGGCCATAATCGAGGGAAAAGCGAAGGACCATTGGCAGGTTTTGAGCATTTTTTCCCAATGAAGCCAATGGATTTCGTGGAATTCCTTTGGGCGAAACGCTTAAAAGAAAATGGGATATTCCTCCTCGAAAAGGGCCTTGAAACCCTCTCCTGTCAGTTTGGTGTTTGACGAGACGATTTATCGTTATTTTCGTGAATATCTTTTGTGTGGGAGGACGCCCGAAGCGATAACTCAATCCCTCCAAAGCGGCGATATGGGCAAAGTTTTATCCATTCAACGCGATATTTGGGAAAGCCTTAAAGGGGATTGCGGCAAGCGTTTGAATTCGAAGGGAGGGGAGGCGGTCGATCAAACCGAATGAGTCCAAATCAATGCGGTCTATTCCCCTTTGTCCGTTTGGCTCGGAAAAGAAAATAAGTGATTTTAATACGCTTCGCTCCGCAAAGATGCCAAAGGAAGGGGGGGGCATCGTCCTGCCGTCCAGTGACTTGAGAATTTCGACTTGATCGATCTCTGCTCCAGCTTCAAAGAACTTTCATTGCCTTTAGAAGGGTGCAGAGATCCGGATACCTTTTATTTTTCTAAAGGGAATGCTCTTGAGATTGAATTTGTCACGCGACGCAAGGATGAACTGACCCTTGTCGAAGCAAAAGCCAATGACGGCAACGCCAAGTCTCTGCGGATGGCTTTGAAGGGTTTGGGATTTGTCGAAGATTTTTTCCGTTCCCTGCTTGGTTAAAAGCGATAGAAAAACCGCCTCAGGTTGCCCTGAAGCGGCCTTCTTTGCGGAGAGAACGAACTCAGAAGAAGCGGCCGATGAGATCTTTCGAAACCTCGCAGGTCTCTTCCATGTCGCCGAAGCCGAGGACTTCGCCGGCAAAGTAAGTGTTTTTTTGCCCTTGGAGTTTATCGACTTTGTCGTACCAGCCATTGGCATATTCTTGGGTTGATACGTGGGGGCAATAGTAGGACTCCCATTCAATCGGGCGCGCGGCGACGGGGAAGCCACACTTGGCCATATCCTCGGTCTCGGTTTTGATCGTGAAATCGTAGGTGACTTTGCTCTCGCCTTTGTGGTTGCGAAGGGCATAGACGACGCAGGGGCAATCGGCGCCGAGATCATCCCAGCGGTGGTAATAAACCATCGCGTGGCCGAGCTTATCGGGCACCATGTTGTCGAAGATGTAGCCCGAGATATCCGGTCCTTTGCCTGGGGCGAAGGTAGCGCAGAAGTCGACGTATTCTTCGTGAATGATCTTGCTGAAGAGCGTCTTCTCGTCTTGCGTCGCATCGGCGTAGGCGGTGAAATGATCCAGCGGGGTGGTGACGATCAGCTTATCGAATTCTTCGACCTTCTCGCCATTCTTATCTTTAATAGTGACTTTGACCTTGCCACCTTCCGGCCGTTCGACTTTGACCACTTCGGTGTTGAGCATAGCCGGGTGGCTCAGATGCTTATTGACGCCTTCATAAATCGACTGGGTGCCTTCTTTCCAAGTCCAGAGGCGGGTGTTGATAAATTCGACGGTGGTGGTGACGTCGAGATACTTCATGACGTAAGCGGCCGCCATCTCATCGAAGAAGCCGTAACCGAAGCTGGTGAACGGAGCGATCCAAATCCGCATGACCGGTTCGACTTTATTGAGTTTGCAGAATTCGCTGAAAGGGAGGGCGAGATCCTTGAGGTTCTCGTTGGTGCCTTCGACGTGTTTCATATCGTTGCCAAAAGTCTTATCGAGGCCTTCGTAGCGGCCTTCGGCCACGCCCCGGTGCCCGTTCACGTCGTAGCCGACGTACTTGCTTTCCATCAACTTGGCTAAGCGTTTGACTGCTTTCTTTAATTTGAGCAAAGCAAAGAGTTTCTTGAAGGAAAAGTCTTTGTTGACTTCAAAAGGATAAATCTGCTTGCCAGTCGAATCGCGGTAGATGCGGCTCATCGCCGGTCCGCCTTCGTGGCTGACACCGCCGAATTCCTCGGCTTCGTGAACGGCGTAATAGGTTTTCGCGCCCATAATGGCGCCCATTTCAACGGTTCTCTCTTCTCCGTTTTTGCCCATCTTGAGCTTCGGCGAGTAGCACTTGCCACCGACCCGATTGCCCTTCTCGTAGATCACGTAGTTCTTGTATCCTTTTTTCTCAAGATACATGGCGGCGCAAACGCCCGAAGGTCCGCCGCCGATAATGCAGATTCGCTCATTCAAATCAGCCATGTGTGTACACTCCTTTTCGGTTATCACAAGCCTTATAAAGATTCTACTGCATTTCTAAGCATTTTTGAAACAATTATCGATATAAGGACGGAATTATCGATATCTTGGTCTCGTCTTCCTTTACGAAAAAGGGAAGGGCTCTTCAATGGAGGCCTCGCTTAAAAGAAGGTCAATCAAAAAGGTTTGGCGGCTATTTGGCCTTCATCCTTCTTGTTTTTCGGGAGGAAACGGATTAAGTTGGCACCGAAATCGCCCTTCTTTTTCCTCAGGGGGATGACGATGATTTGGAAGAGAAGGCTTCCGAGGAAGCAGTCGACGAGGTCGCCCATTGTGTCGGCGATGGCATAGCGGTAGCCTTTGGCGGAACGGAAGAAACTCGCTAGTTCTTCGTCGCTGCCGTTGAGATTGGCGAAGCTGTTGCCTCCGTTGAAGAAGACGCCTTCGGGGATTGTCTTTTGCATATCGGTACCAAAGAAGGTATCGAAACTGAATTCATAGATCTCCCAAAGGAAACCGACCGCAAGACTGATCAAGAAAGCGCCGAGGCTCAAATACGCTTTGCGGTGGCTGAGGCAATCTTCGCCCATGCTGGCGTAAAGAAAGGCATAGGCGAGAAAGCTGACCCCGATGCCCGAAAGGAAATGCATTGTGTCATCCCAGGCACTGAAGCGGTAATAGCAATCGAGGGTTTCGCCACAGGCGATTCCCATGAGACCGAAAGCTTGGATGAAAAGGTTCGTGAGGAATGAGAGATGGATCTTGAGAATCTTTTCGCTCAAATAAGGAAGGAAAGCAAGGACCATTCCCCCGATGGAAGAGAGCATGACAAGGAGCGGCGAAGTCGAGGTGACTTGATGCGGATATTCGATCGCCCCGTAAATAAAGCATGCCAAATAGATCAGAAGCAAAACAGCGGTTTCACTGATGCTGGCGATTTTTTCTTTTTTCGTGATTTCCACGTCACTACTTTAGGACAAAAAACGTCAATTCTTTCTCGACCGATGGTAGAGTGGCCGTTTCGCCTATTAGTCGAGCCTTGCAAGTGAGAATTTTCGCTCAATAATAGGAATATGGAAACGAAAGACATTATCGCGGAGAATATCATCGGTCTCCGCAAGAAAAAAGGTCTGACCCAAGCCGAGCTTGCCGCCCAATTAGGTTTTACGGACAAAGCGGTAAGCAAATGGGAGCGCGGCCTCTCTTTGCCCGATGCCCCGACCCTCCAAGAGCTTGCCACCTTCTTTGGGGTGGATGTCAATTATCTTTTCGCCGCTCACGTTTATGACCCGCTCGATGAAGAAAGCGAGCGGAAATTACGGCGGAAAGAAATGTTGATCAAGGCAATTTATATCGGTTCTTTGTTTCTCATTTTCGTCATCTTGAGCGCCATTCTTTTGAGCGCGATTGCCGACATTTATGATGAAACAGCCAAAATCCGGGCCTATCTTTTTATTTTGCCTGGCCTCGCTTGCTTAGCCCTTTTTATCAACATCGCCTTCGGCCATAACGGGCGGATGAATCTGATTCTTTCGTCGCTTCTTACTTGGGCTTTAGCTGATGCCCTCTATTATTTCCTTGGTCATCGGCTCGTCCTGATTTTCGCGATTGCCGCGGTTCTTCAAATTGCGATTGTCCTTTTCCCAAAGCTCTCCACCCCGAAAGGGAAAAAGAAAAAGTAATCCTTTCGGGTGCAATAACCCCCTCTTGTGGGGTATCATCTTCTTTGATAAAAGAAGGATGGTTATGTACGAACGCGAATTAGCTGCCATGCAAAAAGCTGCCCTCGATGCCGAAAAGAAGATCAAAGAGATTTACCAAACGGCCTTTGCCGTTGAAATCAAAAGCGATAATTCCCCCGTCACCGCAGCCGATAAAGGCGCCGATCAATTGATTCGGCAGGAACTTCATCATAGCTTTCCGAGTTATGCTCTTTTGACCGAAGAGAGCAAGGATGACCTTTCGCGCTTAACTAACGACAATGTTTTTATTGTCGATCCGGTCGATGGCACCAAAGAATTTGTTGCTCGCAATGGCGAATTCACGACCAACATTGCCTTATCCCACAACCATCAGATCGTCGTCGGAGTCATCAATGTCCCGATGGAGAACGTGATGTATTTCGCTTTGAAAGGTCAGGGTGCGTTCAAGTGGGAGAAGGGAAAAGACCCCGTCCAAATTCATGTTTCGAACAAACTGACGGGTTTGACCGCCCTCCGCTCCCGCAGTTT
>JBAYEZ010000052.1:0-6644 GCA_041667485.1 Bacilli bacterium | reverse complement strand
CATTGCACTTTGCCGCTCGACATGGCGGAAAGCTATCAGTTCGATACCCACTTCGAATCAGGCATCGGCGTTGGCATCCATGGCGAAATGACGAAAGGGGACGTGACGATCGTCAAAGTTTCCTCGACGCTCAACGAATTCTATTGCGAAGAAGGCGAAATCCTGGAGAACCAGTATCGGAAAGACCGCTGCCGGACCCAGATCGTGATTCAAATGGCTTCGCCGGTGACCTACTTCCTCAAGTCGAGTTTAGGCAATCACCATCAAGTGATCTACGGCCATCATAAAGCCGAACTGAAAGCCTATTTCGAATCGCTTGGATTACGCGAAATCGAAGGCTGAGAGATTTATTCGATTAAGGCGCGGATTTCCTGATCCGCGCTTTTTTGTAGCTGCCGGTGAATTTCCGATAGGCGTTGCGTCCTACGACCTCATAAAGAGCGGGAGTTTACCCGTGGTAGGACCAACTTGGTCTTAAGCCTTTTTTCGATCCGGTTGATTTCGATATTCGAATTGAGGAAATCGCTGAGACAGTTATTCGCCTCTTCCCAAACGTCTTTGATCGAAGCTATGTCGAGCAAAACATTGATCGGGCGGACGATCTTGTTGCCTTTTTGGGCTTTCGGCGCGCTTTTTTCCTTACAAGGAAAAGGTAAACGAAATAACACTCAACATTTTCCTCGGGAAGGAGTATCCTACGTGAGGGAAAAACTTATGTATGATGTGTTGATCGTCGGCGCGGGGCCAGCGGGTATTTTCACCGCGTTGGAACTGCTCAAAAACGGCAGCAAGAAAAAGATCCTGATGATCGAAAAAGGCCACCCGATTGAGACGAGGCGCTGTCCAAAAGGCATCACGGGGAAATGTCTCAACTGTAATCCTTGCGCCATCACAACCGGTTTTTCCGGCGCTGGAGCTTTCAGCGATGGGAAGCTTTCCCTTTCGGCGGAGGTGGGGGGTGAACTTCCCGATCTTTTAGGCTTCGACAAAGTTCAATCCCTCATCGAGTACACAGATCAGATTTATCTTTCTTTCGGGGCCGACGAGCACGTTGAAGGCCTCAACCAAAGCGAAGAAGTCAAAGCAATCCGCCGCCGCTCGATCGAAGCAGGCCTCAAATTGGTTGACTGCCCGATCCGGCACCTCGGAACCGAAAAGGCCCATGATCTCTATTTGGCGATTGAAAACTATCTGAAAGGCCAGGGCGTCGAAATGCTCTTTGGCTACGAATGCAACGATATCATTCTCGAAAAAGGCGCCTGCACGGGCGCGATCATCCACAAAACGGGGGATGGCGACGAGCAGAAGATTCTGGCGAAAGACATCGTGATCGCCTCGGGAAGGCGGGGTGCAGACTGGCTCGAGAAGATCTGTGCGAAGTACGATATTGCCCATAAACCCGGCCCCGTCGACATGGGCGTTCGGGTCGAAGTCCGGAACGAAGTCATGGAAGAACTCAATTCGGTCTTATATGAGGCCAAACTCATCGGTTATCCCGCTCCGTTCAAAGACAAGGTACGGACTTTCTGCCAAAACCCCGGTGGCTTTGTTGCCCAAGAGAACTACGATAATGATCTCGCAGTCGTCAATGGCCACTCCTATAAAGAGAAAAAGAGCCCGAACACCGATGTGGCGATTCTCTGCTCTCATAATTTCACCGAGCCGTTCCACGAGCCGATCCTTTACGCTCAGAAGATCGGCGAATTGACGAACATGCTTGGCGCCGGCCATATTTTGGTCCAGCGTTTTGGCGATATTCTCGATGGCAAACGGACCTGGGATAAAGAATTGGCCCGAAGCAATGTTTGCCCGACTCTCCCCGATGCGGTGGCGGGCGATATCACGGCCGCGATGCCTTATCGGACGATGACGGACATCATTGCCTTCATCAAAGCCATGGACCACGTTGTTCCCGGCTTTGCTTCGAGCGAAACCTTGCTTTATTCGCCCGAGATTAAGTTTTATTCGAACAAGATCAAAATGGACGAGCATCTCGTCACGAATATCGCCCATCTTTACTGTCTAGGCGATTCGAGCGGCTGGACCCGCGGTCTCATGATGGCATCCGTGATGGGAGTCGTTGCGGGAAGGCAACTTCTCTAGTGTTTCAATGCCTAGATGCCGGTGGTATATTTAGGTCATGATTGTAACGGAAGAAGCATCGAAATCTTCGCTGTTTTTGGCCCGGGGCAATCCTTTTTCCTGGAAAAAGTTCCTCTTCAAGGGTGGCTTAATCGCTTTCGTAATCCTCTTGGTTGAGATCTTCCTTTGCAATTTCAAGGCTTATCAGAATCAAGGTTCGTCTTTTTCTTACGCGATGAGCGATTGCGCGACGACCTCGCTTAGGGCGGATGCCAACAAAGCCGACGACTATACTGTCACCTCACGCGAACCGACCATCACCGTTTCGGGGCTGAGCGTCAGCGTGAAAACCCTCTATATCGATGCGGCCTACGATGATGACGGCCATTACGAACTCGATGGGACAGTCTCCTATCTTGACGGCGGGCGCGATTCCTATTATTCCGTTGCCTCCTTTTCGATCGTCACGACTTATGAAAAAAGCCGATATGTCCAACTTGATCTTCCCGAAGGAACCACAAGCCTTCAGGTGAAGATCACCAATGCCCAACCGGGGGATCTCATTACCCTCAAAGGCTTTAAAATCAACGCCAAAATCCCCTTCGATTTCTCTTGGGTTCGGATTGCGGTGATGGCGATTCCCGCCTATTTGATCTTCTTTTTCCTCGAGATGCGCCGCTACAAGGATTTTCTTTCCCTTCATAGCGTGATTGCCCCGATTCTCCGCGGGATGTCGTTAGCCCTGAGCTTCGGCATCATCATTTTCGTGATGGAGCGAGGAGGCTGGCTCGCCAACGCCTTCTTCCAAACGAGCGGGAGCCAGGTTTCCCAAGAGCTCGTCGACGCCTTCCTCGCCGGGAAAGTCAGCCTTCTGACCGAGCCCTCGAGCGCCTTGATCGCCTTGACTAACCCTTATAATCCGGCTTCCCGTTACGGGATTTCAGTCCTTTGGGATCACGTCTATTTCAACGGGCATTACTACTCCTATTACGGGGTGACTCCGGTCTTCCTTTTCTACCTGCCAATGCATTTGATGAGCGGCAAGTACGTTTTTGATGCCTACGGGATTTTGATTTTCTCCTTGATCGGGACGGCTGCGTTGGCTTTCGCTTACAAGCGATTGCTCAAAGCTTTCTTTTCCGACCAGAAGATTCCGCTTTTCCTCGAACTTGCCGTTTATTGGATCCTTTTCTTTGCCTCGGGCGTGTTGACCAACCTGACTCGCCCTTATTTTTATGAAGATGCGACCTCCTCAGCTTTCATGTGCATGAGTCTGGCGTTGCTCAATCTTGCCTATGCCGGTTTCTTTGACGCTGGCAAATCCAAATTGCGGTGGTGGCTCCTCGGTTTCTCGGGGTTTTGGATTGCCTTGGCGGTCCTTTCGCGCGCCACGATGGCCCTTTACGCGGTGGCGTTCGTCGTGATGCTGATCGTCTATCATCTCCGCCACAAAACAGAGCTCGACAAAAAGAGCGCGATTCTTCTTTATGTCGTCGCCTTCGTTCCGATGCTGCCCTTCGCGATCTTCCAATGCTGGTACAACAAAGCCCGATTCGGAAGCATCACGGATTTTGGTATCGAATACTCCCTCACGATCGCGGATTTCAAACACATGAGTTTCAAGCCCGTCAACGTGATTGCGAGTTTGTGGAATTTTCTTTTTTCGTTCCCGCAGGTCAATTGGGAGAACAATCACTTTTTCCTCGATTACGCCCCGACAAAATTCGGCTCGGATTTCTATTTCATCGAAGCGGGGGCCGCCTACGGGCTTTTTGCCCGGGTTCCGATTCTCTTCGTCTTGCCGGTTTTGCCTTTCCTCAAAGAGGGTCGCGATGGGAAAACTCGGCTCCTCGATGGTTTTGGCTATGGGGTGCCCTGCGTTTTGATTCCGCTCGTGATCGTCGCCCTGACCTGGCAAAGCGGCTATGCGCCTCGTTACTATTCGGACTTTTCGGTTCCGCTTCTTCTTTTAGCCCTGCTTTGGTTCATCCATCGCTATTTGGCGATTGAGAAAACCAGCGACAAAGAACGGCTTTTGAGCGGAATCGTGATCGCTTCGTGCCTCTACGCGATCGCAACCTCTTCGGCAATGTTGCTTTTCTGGGTGCCCAATCTCTATTATCATGATTACGGTCTTCAGATTTGGAGCTATACTGCTGATTATTACAAAGCCTATCGTCAACTGACGTTTTGGGAGTGAGGAGAAAACCATGTTCGTTCTTTATCTTGTCGTTCCTTGTTACAATGAAGAAGAATGTCTTCCTTCGAGCGCCCAAGCGCTCAAAGAGAAGATTCTCGCTTTAGAGCAAGCCGCCAAAATCGCTCCGGAGAGCCGAATTGTCTTCGTCAATGACGGTTCGAAGGATAAAACCTGGTCTTTGATAACGTCCTTGCATCAAGAAAATCCGATTTTCGTCGGGGTCAAACTGAGCCGGAACAAAGGGCACCAATACGCTTTGATGGCCGGGCTTTCTTATGCGGTAGATAAATGCGATGCGACTGTCACGATCGATGCTGATCTTCAGGATGATATCAATGCGATCGATACAATGGTGGACGATTTCGCCAAAGGCATCCAAATCGTCTATGGGGTTCGAACCGGGCGAAAGAGCGACTCATTCTTCAAGCGTTCGACGGCGTCTGGCTATTACAGAATCATGCGAAAAATGGGTGTTGATATGATCGATGAAGCCGCTGATTTTCGCTTGATGGGGAAAGTGGCGGTCCAAGCGCTTCTCTCTTATGGGGAGAACAACCTTTTCCTCCGGGGCATCGTCCCCCAACTCGGCTATCCGAGCTCGACCGTTGGCTTCGAGAGGAAACCGCGGGCGGCTGGCGTCAGCAAATACCCGCTCAAGAAAATGCTGGCTTTGGCTTGGAATGGGATCACCTCGTTTTCGGTTAAGCCTTTGGGTTTGCTTTTCTCTTTCGGGACTTTCCTGGTTCTGGCCTCTTCGATCGTCATGATCGTCTTCGCCTTCCTCTATGGGTTTGGGGTTCTCCCCTTTTGGGATTTCACTTATCTCCTCGCTTCTCTCTTCCTCGCCACTGGCATTTTGCTTCAAGGGATGGGCATCTTAGGCGGCTACGTTGGCAAGATCGGCCTCGAAGTCAAGAAGCGGCCTCATTATTTCGTCGAAGAGATCGCCGATAAGTGATCAGCGAATTGGACAAAAACAAAACCCTAGAGATTTCTCTCTAGGGCTTTTTTCGAAGTGGTGGGTACTACAGGGATCGAACCTATGACCTTCTGTACGTCAAACAGATGCTCTCCCAGCTGAGCTAAGTACCCACAGCTGTGCGGCTTTCGTCGTCGCGTGGATTATTATACTTAGCGAAGGGGAAACGAACAAGAGAAAAATGCGCTTTGAGGGATAAAACGTCTCACGATGGGCGAAAAGAGAGGGCTTTTCCCTCTACGTTTCTTGGGAGAAGCCGATTTTTGTTTTCAAAAGGAGAAAAGGTGGAAACTGCCCTATTGTGGTAGTCTTCTAAAAGACTAAAATTAACTTCATGGATAAACAAGCGAGCAAAAAAGAGTCGAAAAGCCTTGAAATTCTTCGATTTCTAATTATTGGCCTCGTCGCGACCGGCTTTGATTTTCTAACGAAGCTTTTAGTTTCCTCCTGGATGAAAGGTCTCAATGAATGGCTGATTCTCGGCGTCTCGACGTTGGCGGGTTTCGTCATCGGCGTCATCGTCAATTACGTTTTCTCCGTTCTTTGGGTCTTTCAAAACGTCGCCGATCAAGGCGCGGCAAAGAAACAAAGCAAATTTTGGCTCTTTGTTTTTTTGGGATTCATCGGCCTTTTGATCTCCGAAGTCATCTTCTATGGTTTTCACTATCTTTTTATCAGCGTCTCCGACATCAATATCGTCGAGGGTTCCAATTCGCCTAAAGGGATCACCAAAGGCGATTGGAATTTCTTAAGCAATAAGAACTTTTGGGTTTATTTCGCGATTTTCTGCGTCAGCACCTTGATCGTTCTTGTTTGGAATTACAAATCGCGGAAGAAATGGATTTTCATCGCCCCGAAAACCGAAGAGGCCCTGGCGAAATCTGCTCAAAAATAACCGACATTTCTTGAAGGGAGAAACATATGAGTGAAGCCGAGAAAAAATGTATCATCATCGGAGCGGGTCCTGCGGGTTTGACCGCGGCTTACGAACTCTTGAAATCGCCCTCATCCCACATTCATCCCATCATCTACGAAGCCTCCAATCAAATCGGCGGCATCTCCAAAACCGTCGAATACAAAGGCAACCGAATCGATATTGGCGGCCATCGTTTCTTCACGAAGAATAAAGATGTGATGGCTCTTTGGCACGAAGTGATGCCCTCACAAGGCGCCCCTTCGAAAGACGATATTCTTCTGAAACGCGAAGTTCCTTTGGCCCAGAATGGCCCCGATCCCGAGAAAACGGACCGGGTCATGCTTTCCCGTCATCGAATTTCCCGAATTTTCTACCTCCATAAGTTTTTTGATTATCCGATTTCCCTCAATTTTGCCACTTTCAAAAACATGGGGGTGGTTCGGACCTGGAAAGCGGGTTGGGGTTAT
>JBAYEZ010000051.1:0-6666 GCA_041667485.1 Bacilli bacterium | reverse complement strand
TATCGCCCTCCCGCTCGATAGCAAGAAGTACGTCGCCTCGCTTTGTAGCGCTGCGGCGGTTCGCACTTATGTCTTAGTCAGCGGCTTGATTGAAGAGTCGCTCAATGAAACTGAAGAAGCTCTCAATCGGGCCGATGCAGCTCTCCGGAAGGCCGGTGCCGATAAGAAGCCCATCGAAGAAGCTCTTCTCAAGGACGCGGTAGCGAAGGTGCTTGCCGCCCATTCGGATTGGGATCTCTCAGGCTATGGCTATGGCGCTCCGAAAGATGAGGTTAAAAAAGAAGATGCCCCTGTTTCCGATGTGAAGAAAGACGATCCTCCTCAAGGCAAGTAGGGTAAAAATCCCCTGCAAAAGCCCAACGTTTTCCCCTAACACGCGGAAAGTTGGGCTTTTTATATCTGCTCGAAGAAAGATGGTTCCTTAAGGCTTTTATTTCGGCCGCTTTTATTTGTCGCAGTGATGTTCGAGGAGTAATGGCGCGCCTTGAACCTTATCCTGCTCTTTATTGCGGTAGGCGTAACGGATTAAGCCATAGACGAGGAAGAGGCAAGCAAAAGCCCAAGCCAACGGGTCAGCGAAGGAGACGCCATAGAACGAAAGGTTGCTCGTGGGGTCGTTTGGATTCATCAAGATGGGCAAATAGGTGCAGGCAAGTAGGCGAGCCACCAATTCGGCGATCCCCGCCAAAAAGGGCAAGAGAGGCTTCTCTAAACCTTGAACAACGTTTCTCCCGATGAACAAGACGCCAAGAATGAAACTCAGCGGTAAAACCTCATAAAAGTAGCTTGTCGCATAGAAGATGGTTTGGGGGTAGATCGAATCGGCCGACAAGAAGAGGTAGACAAAGGCTCCGTTTATGCATGCGCATAAGCCGATAATATTTACGAAAACGTAGATAATTCCCATAATTGCGAATGATTGGGTGGTGCCTTTTTTGATTCGTGAAGGAAGCCCCGCCCCCTTATTCTGAGCGGTGTAGGAGAGCATCGCGGTTCCTAAGGCACTGTAAGCCATCATCAAGAAGGCAAAGAGTTTGCCGCCCGCCCCATAGCCATCTTGGGCATAATGGGCCGTCGAGCCATCGGCAAGGGTCCTTCCGATGTCAAAAGCGTCCACCGAAGCCTGCATCACGATAAGACCAATGGCGAGAATCGAGAATTGGAAGGCAAGTGGAAGTCCCTGTTCAAGATGCTCGCGGACGAAGGCGTAGCGGAGTTTGAAATCGACTTTCTTGAGTCTCAAATCGGGGTATTTGAAATAGGTGTAGATGAAACAAAGGGCAGCCGACAAGCCTTGGGCGACGATGGTGGCGATCGCAGCTCCGGCCACCTTGAGGTCAATGGTGGGCATCCCGTAGATGAAGGCAAAGTCGAGTCCGATGTTGAGGAAGCTCGAAAGGATGAGGAAGAGCAAAGGGGTAAGGGAATCGCCGATCGAACGGAGCACGCTGCAGATTAAATTGTAGAAAACCTGACAGATTAAACCCCCATAAATTACCATGATATAGACGTAGGCTGCCCGATAAGTGGTGGGGTCGTTATTCGGATCGAGTTTGATCCAGCGGAGCAGGAAGGGAACGCTGACGAGAGCGATGACTGTAAGGACAATGGAAATAACAAAAGAAAGAACGATGGAAGTCGCAAATGATTTTCGGACGCCTTCCTTATCTTTTTCGCCGAAAAAATTTGAAGTCAAAACACTAAACCCGGCAGTGCATCCAAAAGCAAATTGTAAAACGATAAAAACCAAGCTCCCGGTGTCACTTACTCCCGCGAATTGGAGGGGCAAAGTCTGTCCGACGATCAAGGCGTCCGTCAATGAGTAAATTTGCTGAAAGCAGAGGCTCAAAAAGATCGGAAATAAAAACCGCAGAATCACCTTCCAAGGGGTTCCGTTCGTCAAGTCAACAGGTCCAAAGAGTTTTCTGAGTGCTTTCATCGCGGTTAAGTTATACGCTCGTGCGAAGGCGGGCGAAAGCAGACCGAAGATGAAACCGCTTTGATTAGTGTTTCCAAAGAGAACGATAGAGATCGCTGGCCAAGAGTTTGGCTGCGGTCTTGGAGGGGAAAGCAGTCGCCATCTTCATGACGTCGTTGGCAGAAAGCTGGTTGGCCCGAATATAGTTTGCTAAGAGGGAATAATTCTGCTTGATCTCGTCCAAAGGAGCAAAAGAAAGGTAGGACAAAAAAGAGTTAATCGAAATGTTGTTATTATTTATTGTAAAGTATGGTTTCCGCAGCGTGATCCGCTTAGAAAAAATAAAGATGGTTTTCTTGCCGCTCGTGGCTTTGTTAGTCATGATGTCTAGTCGATCTTGAAGTGATGCTGGTTGGCCCATAATCCTGCCAAGGAAGTCGTTTCCGGTGTAGAAACCATAGATGTCTTTCCCGTTGGTGAGATAGCGCAGACTGATTGCTTCTAGGGCGCCAGGATCGTTTTCTTGCTTAAGATCGGGCAAATAATAGATGCCGTAACCGTAGCGTTTAACTAGCCCCGTTTTTGTTAAGCGAAGAAGTTCTTCTTTCAGAGCGGCCTCTGTTAAGGGTTTTTCATGGATATCTGAGAATAAAAATAACTTATTTGGCTCAAACTGCTTCCGAAGTTTATCAATAAAATGCATTGACATAATCGAATTATATCATTACCAAAATAAAAGGTAAGAAGATAACATACTTTTTATAGGTTTTTTGTTCTTTATTGCCAGAAAAAAGAATAAGCCTAAGGGAATCTTTTGTTTGGCCTTTTCCGTCTTTGCGCTGAATCCGGCGATAATCAGATTTCATAAAAAGGAGGTCTTTCGTCTTCGGATACGCCTAAAGGGTGATGAAAGGAGTTATGAGACCTTGTCATCGATACTTCGCTTCTTCACTTTGGGCTGGTCCGGTGGAGGCTTGCATTCAAACGGCTCTTTTCTTCGGGATTTTTAAATCAAAAATGGCTAAACATTTCCTGGATTCTTTGTTCTTTACAATAAAAAACCAGAGAACTTTCGCTCACTGGTTTTGTTATTGGATCCTACTTGCCGCCGATCGCCATCTTCTTGATGTAGGCATCCGCGCATTCCACCGACTCGAGAGTCAGCTTCATCCGGTTGTCGAACATCTTGACGTCTTCGAGCATCTTCACCAAATTACCCGAGAGTGTGATTAGGTTAAGCGGCTCAGCTAACTTGCCATTTCGGATCATAAAGCCTTGAGCTTGGCACGAGAAGTCGCCTGATTGGGCATTCATGCCTGTCCCTAAGCCTTCGATTTCGGTGATGTAGACGCCTTCGCGAATCGGAGCGATTACCTTTTCAAAGGGCTTCTTAGATCCCTTCACGAAGATGTTGCCATAGCCAATGCCAATCTTGTCGCCTTCCCATTGACCGTTGCCCGTTGACTCGACGCCGGCCCGTTTAGCGGTCTCGCGGTTGTAGAGGTAAGTCTTGAGAACTCCGCTTTTTACAATGTCCTTGTTTTGAGCAGCGACGCCTTCATCGTCGAAATAGGAGAAGAAGACGTTTTTCGTCAGCGGTTTTTCGGAGATGTTCACTTTGCTCGAAGCGATCTTGGCATTGAGTTTGCCAATTAAGAAACTTGACTGTCGTTGAACCTCGTCCGAGGAGGCGGACGAGACGAAGTAATTAATCAAACTGGAGAAGACATTATTTTCGAGAACAGTGGGGTAATAACCCGAGACGCACTGAACCCCACCAAATTTGGCCAAGAGTTTCTCGCCGATGCCTTTTATGAAGGCTTTGGCGTCGAAGGCCGCGAGGTCATTGCCAAGATAGACGTCCCAGGCAACTTTCACTTCCTCGCCCGCCTTGCCATCTGCGGCAGCGGAGACATAGAAGTAATTGCTCTTTTGCTTCAGTTTTAAGCCGTGTGAGTTGTAGAACTCAGAGAGGACTTCTCGTTCCTCATAGGAAACGGATTCGACTTCGGTGACTTTCTTGTCGTAGGCGAAGAGGCCATCCTCGATCTCATGAATCAGGGCGATCTTCTTTTCCACTGGCGTTTCGCCTAAAGCGGGATTGAAGACGTTCTTCTTGTGGTACTTCTCGCTGCCGGCAAAGAGTTCGGCCTTTTCTTCTTTCTCGGAGGCGTTGGCGCTTTCGATGATACCCTTGATCAAATAATCGAAGGTTGAGGCATCGAGCTCTTCGGTTCGGCAACTGCCGAACCTGCCATTCACGATGCCGCACGCGATGACGTTTTGGCCCTCACTGATGCTATAACTATCCATCTCATGATGGAATAGGCTCATCGATAGACTCTTACTCTTACTAATTTGGATCTGGCTCTCGCTGATACCGCTTTGTTTTGCCAGTTTAAAGAATTGATCGAACTTCATTCTAATTTACCTCCTCTGCCACCGACGGTGATTTCTTTGATACGAATGGTCGGTTGGCCGACGTTGACCGGGATCGAGCCCGAAAGGGAGCCGCACATCCCCTGGCCTAAATCGACGTCATCGGCCACACGGTCGATGTTCATCAAGACCTCCTTGCCACTTCCAATCAAAGTGCAACCCCGGACTGGCTCACAAACCTTGCCATCGCGAACGATGTAGGCTTCGCTGGCGGAGAAATTGAATTCTCCGGTCGTCGGATTGACCGAACCACCGCCAAAATTGGTGACGTAGATGCCAAGTTTCGTGTCCTTGATGATGTCCTCGGCTTTGTCTTTGCCTGGGGCAATGTAGGTGTTGCTCATTCGTGAGGTTGGCTCGTATTTATAGTTCTGGCGTCTTGAAGTGCCATTGGCTCCCATCTTGAGACGACGGCCGTTGAACTTATCTACCAAAAATCCCACGCAAATCCCGTCTTGAATGAGCTGATTCTTCTGGGTAACATGCCCTTCGGAGTCGATATTGTTCGAACCCCATTCATTGGGCATCGTGCCATCGTCATAGGCTGAAATAATCGGGTTGGCGATTTGTTTTCCGATCGAATCGCTGAAGACCGAAAGGTGTTTGGCGGTAGCGGTGGCTTCGAGCGAGTGGCCACAGGCTTCGTGGAAGATAACGCCACCCCAACCATTGGCAATCACGACCGGATAGCGTCCAGATGGGCATTCTTTCGCTCCCATCATCATAATCGCTTTCTCGCCACATTCTTTCGCTTTGGTTTTCCAATCCAAGATATCTTTGAACCAATGCCAACCCGCATAGCGGCCCGGGCCTTGGAAGTAGGTTTCGATCTTACCGTTATCCGCGGCGGTGGCCACCATGATGAGACGGCCTCTTTCTTCGGTGTTATCGAACTGTTTTCCCGCCGAGGCTTCGGCGGAGAAGATTTCGATTTTCTTCAGGTTGTTCGCGAACATATTTTGAATTCGGACCAGTCGCTTATCGACAGCGGCGGTAATCGCGTAGCACTGTTTTAATAGCGCGATTTTTTCTTCGACGGGAACATCGGTGAGATGATCTTCGATCGGATTAGTCACTTTGACCCGTTGTTTATCAATTGTTTCAACCGTGATTTTTCTTTGACCTGAAAAACTGGCGGCTAAATCGTGGGCCAAGGTGATGAGGCTTTTGGCGCTCAAGACACTGGTGTAACCATAGACGCTCTTCAAATCGTTGAGAATCCGGATGCCAGCCCCGTAATTCCGGCGGTTACCATTGGTTTCCACTTTGCCATTTTCGAGGGTGACAGTTTGCGAGTCGTTTTGCTCAAGATAAATCTCGGCATAATCCCCGCCGGTGGAGAGGGCTTCGTTGAGAACCTTGAGGGCTAATGATTTCGAAATCATAGACTTCCTCCTCTGTTTCGCATGCGCATACTAGCACATTTATCTCTCCTCTTCACCAATTGTTCCTGAAAAGGAAAAGCTTGGTTTGAGTCTAAGCCCTTCCCTCCGCTTTCGCCAGCAAAGAGTGGTTGCGGATTCTCCTTGGTTTTCGCGCTATGATTAGCCTATGGATTATGCAGCCCTTTATCACGAACTCAATTCTGCTTGGATTGAAAAACGAGCGTCTTTCGATAAAGAAGAGTTGACGTATCTAGCCAACAAAGACACCTTCGCGGGGCGGCGTCTAGGTTTTATGACCCGGGCATATTATCAGCGGGAGAAAATGATCAAGGCCAGCGATATTTATTACGCCTACGCTTTTCAAAGCTGGAATGATGCGGTTTCTAATTCGCAATCTTCTTTTCCGACTTGGCTCTTGTTTTCTCCCGATACAGCGGTAAACGAAAACCCTGCAATATTAAAAGAAATCTCTGCAAAAGTCCTCTCAATCAAAAATATCGAGGTTACCAGTCGAGATGAAAAAGAACTCAAAAAAGACATCGTCGAAGTCCTGAGCGATGTTGCGTGTCTCGTTCTTCCTGAATCGTATTCCCTTGGACATTATGTGATGCTCTCCATCGTTGATGTCCCTTATCAACACGTGAGTTTTTATCATTTAGGGCTTAATCTTATTATGGCTAATTTCTCCCTCTCAAAAGAGGTCCGTTATCTGCCCGAACGTTATTATCCGGCGGAGTTCCGAGACGCTTATCAAAAAGGCTTGTTATTGCTCTAAGGAGGTCGGCTATGGCAAAACTCTTCTATCAAGGACATTCTTCTTTTCGGATTACAACCAACGAAGGTGTCGTTATTTTTATCGATCCTTTTGCTGGGGTTGGCTATCAAACACCTGCTGATCTCGTCTTGATCACCCACGAACATTAT
>JBAYEZ010000050.1:0-6687 GCA_041667485.1 Bacilli bacterium | reverse complement strand
CCGGCATCCCCAGCGATATTTATTCGATGGGCATTCTTTTCTTCGAGATTTTGGTCGGCAATGTCCCCTTCGATGGCAATACGCCAGAAGAGGTGGCGATCGCCCAGATCAAAAAGCATTTTCCCGAGCCCTCGCGTTTTGTCACGAGCGTGCCGCGATCGATCGATAGGATCGTCGTCAAAGCCTGCCGCAAATCGCCCGATGAGCGTTTCTTCACTTCGCTCGAGATGCATGACGCCATCGAGGAAGCGATGAAAGACCAAGACTCTTTTAAAGAAAGGAAAGGCTTCTTCTCCCGCCTCTTTGGATTCAAATGATGAAGGATTTGCAGGGTTTTTCGCGTCCAATCGTTTCGCCTTCCCTTTTAGCCGCCGACAGAAATAGCATTCCTGCGATGATTCTTTTGGCCAAAAATTCCGGGGCCGATTTCATTCACATCGACTGCATGGATGGCAAATTCGTCCCCAATTTCGCCTACGATGATGACTTCGTCCAAAAGTACCATAGCTCTCTCCTTGTGAACGATGTTCACATTATGATCGAGAAACCATGGCTTTTTGCCGAGAGTTATTGCAAAAAAGGCGCCGATATTTTGACCTTTCACCTCGAAGCCTGTCCCGATGAGGAGAGCGTCCGTTCGCTCATCGCGGTCATTCGTTCCTTAGGCGTCCATCCTGGCATTTCGATCAAACCGCTGACGTCCGCCATCGAACTCTTGCCTTATCTTTCGCTCGTTGACCTCGTTCTCGTGATGTCGGTTGAACCTGGGGAAGGCGGCCAGAGTTTCATTCCGACCTCTTTGGCGAAAATCGCCTTGTTACGGCAAAAGATTGACGTCTTGCCCCTGATACAACGCCCCCTTATCGAAGTCGATGGCGGCATCAATGAAATCACGGGGCCTCAGTGCGTGAGGGCCGGCGCCGATGTCCTCGTCGCGGGATCCTATCTTTACGGCCACAGCGATTTTGCGGAACGCTTAAGGAAGCTGCGCCTATGAACCTCGCCAGCGCCATTCCCGTTTTCGCCGCCTATCTCCTTGGGGTGTTTCTTGTCTTATTTTTGGGTCCCAAAGGAGCGGGGCATCCCAAGGATCCCTTTTCCTTTTTAAATCATTTCCCTTACGAGCTCTACGGCGATTCGCGGGGTCCCTTTCGTCTTTTCGCCCGCCTTGGCGAAGCCCTCGCTCTTTTGTCGGAAGTGGCGTTGCCTCTTTTGCTTTTATTGTCCTATCGCACGAGTCTCGGCGCCGCCGCCTCTTCTTATTTGACGGGCTTATTGATTTTTGCGTTTCTTTTCGCCCTCAGTTATCTGCTCATGACATTGGTCCCCGCTTCGAACGAAAAAGCCCATTTGAGCCTCTTCTTTTCAAGTTCGGCCCTCAGCACCTTGAGCTTCACAATGGATGGCTTATTTATGATGGTCCTTATCAAAAGCACGAGCGGCAAAGAGCTTCTCTATATCGTGGTGGGCTTTCTTTTCACCCTCGCCCTCGTCACGATTGCTTTGCCCTTTCACCCTAAGATGAAACGTTGGGCTGAGTTAGAGCAGGTGAGTGAAAAAGACGGCACCGTGAGTTACCGCCGTCCCCATTTCTTCATTCTGGCTTTCCAGGAGTGGCTCCTTTCGCTCTTTCGCGCGGTGGGCTTTGTTTTAGCGCTGTTTGGCTTTTTGCTTCTTAGCCTTTAAAAGCATTCGGAGGTCGTTTTTCTTTTCTTGTTTCCCGCCGATTTTGGAGCAAGTCATCGAAAACGCGAGGCGATTCGACTGAAAAAACAAAAAGAGGGCTGATTCCTCAGCCCTATTTCTAAGCATTAAATGAAAACCTATTTGGCTTCAGCGACTGCTTCGGCCTTTTTCTCAACCGGCTTGCCCTCCGTCTTGGCCTCTTTGGCTTTGACAGACTTATTGAGCGTACGATAAGCGCGAGCACTCATACGGACCTCGACCATCTTGCCATTGATCTCAATCTTATATTTCTGGAGATTGACGTTCCAAACGCGGCGGGTGGCTAAGACACTGTGGGAGCGGTTATTGCCGCTGACGGGTCCTTTTCCGGTAATCGGGCATACTCTTGACATAATTTTCACCTCTCACGCGACAAAAATCGCGATTAAGACTATATCACGCACACGCGAGGTAAGCAAATACTTTGTTCCTTCCCGCTTTCTTTCCCGACTCGGGATGTGGGCGAGCGGTTTTCTTTTATCCCGAAAAACGCCCTTTCCTCAGCCTAATTCTCCTTCGCTGTTTTTCGCTTCTTTTCTCCGCTCCGTTTTCACTTTTCCCCTCGCTAGGTTCGCACGCGTTGTGCTACTATTATAAAGAAGTCGTCTCAATACTTATTCGGGAGGGGATTATGAGCACCAAGTTAGTCGCGATGATCTTAGCGGGTGGCAAAGGAACCCGTCTTCAGGCTTTGACGAAAAAAGTCGCCAAACCTGCCGTTTCCTATGGTGGAAAATATCGTATTATCGATTTTCCGCTCTCCAACTGCGCCAACTCAGGCATCACTTGCGTCGGCGTCTTGACTCAGTATGAGTCGAGCGAGCTCAACACTTACGTTGGCAACGGCGAGAAGTGGGGGCTCAACGGCGTCCGCTCTTTGACTTCTGTTTTGACGCCGAAGCAGACCGATGAAGGCAGTAACTGGTACTTAGGAACAGGCGACGCCATCTATCAAAATATTGATTGGCTTGACCGGATCGAGCCTGAATACGTTCTCATCCTTTCGGGCGATCACATCTATTCCTGCACCTACGACGCGATGCTGAAACAAACCATCGATGCCGCCGCGGATTGCACGATTGCCGTCTACCCCGTTGCGTGGGAGGAGGCTCCGCGCTTTGGCATCTTGGTCACCGATGCGAACGACAACATCACCGACTTCCAGGAAAAACCGAAGAAGCCGATCTCAAATCTGGCCTCGATGGGCATCTATATCTTCCCGTATAAGGTTCTCCGCGCCGAGTTGATTGCTGATGCGAAGGATCCGAACTCCGAGCACGATTTCGGCAAGAACATCATCCCGAAGATGATGGCGGAAAAGAAGAAGCTCGTCGCCTACACCTATCACGGCTATTGGAAGGACGTCGGCACGATCGCGAGCCTTCATCAAGCCAACATGGATTTACTTCTCACCGGAGATTCATCGACAAATCTATACACTGTACAAGGGGAGAACCGCATCTTCAGCGAAGATACGCATAGCTCGCCGCAATACATTGGCCCGAAAGCCAAAGTCACCGACTCCTTGATCAACCAAGGCGCCGTCGTTCTTGGCGCGGTCGATCACTGCGTCGTCTCCGGCGAGACGCTGATTGAAGAAGGAGCCGTTTGCAAGAACTCCGTCATCATGAATGGCGCCATCATCAAAAAAGGCGCCGCGGTCGAAGATTGCATCATCGGTCCGGACACCTTGATCGATGGCGATGAGAAAGTCAATAGCGAGCACGATGGAATCGCGCTCGTCGTCAACGGAAAGGCGGCTCAATAACATGAAAGACGTCATTGCTCTTCTCAACTGCCACAATTCGCCCGAATTAGGCGAACTCACCTCCTCTCGCCCTCTCGCCTCGACTTCGTTCCTCGGCCGCTACGCCTTCGCCGATTTCGCCCTTAGCAATTTCTGCAATTCCGAGCTCTCGAACGTCGGCATCTTGGTCAAAGACCATGAGCGCTCGATGTTAAAGCACCTCGGCAACATGATGTCCTGGGTCATTAACACCAAGATTGGTCACGAAACGATTTTCTATAACGAAAAAGGCCAGCTTAACCCCGCCTACAACTCCGATATCAACAACATCAAGGAAAACGATTGGGTTCTCTATAGTTCCAACGCCTCGGTGATTCTCTTCGAAAGCGCCCATATCGTTCTCGACATCGACCTTCGACCGATCATCGAGGAGCATAAGGCGCGGGGCGAGGCCCTCACCGTCGTCTACAAGTCAATCAACGACGCCGATCAGGAATTCACCCATGGCTACGTCTTCGATGTTGGCAAGGATGGCTATCTCACCGGCATCCACAAGAACGATGGCCAGCAGAAAAACGCCAATGTCTCGCTCGAGATTTGGATTGTTAACCGTACTGTTCTCGCCGATATGATCAACCGCCATCAGATGGTTGACGCGGCGTTTGGTATGCGCGAAATGATCGGCTATCTCGTTAAGAACAATATCCTCAAAGTCCACGCCCACGAATACAAAGGCTACGTTCGTTGCTTCGATTCTTTGGAGAATTACGTCAAGTACTCCTTCGAATTGCTCGACCGCAACGTGGCGAAAGAGCTTTTTAAGAGCGATTGGCCGATCTATACCGCCACCCACGATACGCCTCCGGCCCTCTATGGCGAAAATAGCGTCATCACGAATTCCTTCATTTCGAATGGCTGCGTGATTGAGGGCGAGGTCGACGATTCGATTATTTGCCGCAACGTCAAGATCGGCAAAGGCGCCAAAGTTAGCCGCTCAATCATCCTTTCGAACGTTTCGTTCGGCTCGCTCGTCACCTTGAGCGATGTCGTCATCGATAAGTATTCGATCGTGACCGCCCGCCATACCATCGCAGGAGACCCGGCCAACGTCATCTATCTCAAGCAAGGAGCAATTTTATGAAAATCGCGATGTTCGCTTCGGAAGCCAATCCTCTTGCTAAATCCGGCGGCTTGGCCGATGTGGTTTTCGCTCTTTCGAAGGAACTCGCCCTTGAAGGGCATAACGTCATCATCGGGATGCCCTATTACCAGTCGGTCAAAGTCAAGAACCTCAAGACCAAGCGGGTCGGAATTTTCGATGTTTATATGTCGTGGCGCCATCAGGAAGCCGCAATCTATTCTTACGAGGTCTCCGGGGTCACCTTCTATCTGATTTCGAACCAGTATTATTTCGATCGGGACAAACTCTATGGCTATGACGACGATGGCGAGCGTTTCGCCTTCTTTGCCCTTGCGTGCCGCCGTTTGCTGAAGTTCATCGATTTCAAAGCCGACATCGTTCACGTCCACGATTGGCAGAGCGCGATGATTCCCTGTCTCGTCAAAGAGCAGAATTGTTTCGATGATTTCTATAAGGATATGGCGTTTGTTCTCACAATCCATAATCCGGCTTTCAAGGGGATGATCGACCGCTATTTCCTCAATGATTTCTATGGCCTCTCCGATGCGCTTTATGACACGGGCAAGGTCCGGTTCGAAGGGATGGTTTCCACCCTCAAGAGCGGCATCGTCTATGCCGATAAAGTCACCACGGTTTCGCCCTCGCACCGCGAGGAGCTCCTTTCGCACGACTCTTCTCAGGGTCTCGATGGGGTACTCCAGCTCCGGCGAGATGATTTCGTTGGCATTCTCAATGGCATCGATACCGAGGAATGGAACCCGAAAACCGATAAATTTATCAAAGTGGCCTATGACGCCAAGAATCTCGAAGAAGCAAAGGCATCGAACCAAAGCGATCTTCTTGCCGCCTTTCACATCCATTATTTTGGCGGGCCGGTCTATGGCATCGTTTCGCGCCTTTCTTGGCAAAAAGGCATTGATATCTTGATCGGCTCAGGCAAAAAGGCCCTACAAAATGGTGCTTGTTTGCTCGTTTTGGGCAATGGCGAATACGAGCTCGAGCAGAAGATGGAAGCTCTCCGGAAAGAGTTTCCCGACACGATGGGCATCTATATTGGCTACTCGAATGAACTCGCCCACAAAATCTATGCCGGTTCTGATTATTTCTTGATGCCCTCGCTCTTTGAACCCTGCGGCATCTCCCAGATGGTCGCCCAACGCTATGGCACCCTCCCCATCGTCCGTTACACCGGCGGGCTTCGCGATACGGTCGAAGGCTACGATGGCCAAGAAGTCAAGAACGCGAACGGCATCGGTTTCAACGATTATAACGAGAGCGGCCTCGACTATGGGATGGCCCTCGCCAAACGTCTCTCTGCGAATCGTGACGCTTACTTTGCCTGCGCCAAGAACGCGATGGCGCTCGACCGCTCATGGAAAAAGAGTGCCAACGAATACGAAAAACTCTATAATGCCCTCGTCAAGAAAGCTTAGGCTTTGCGAGGAGTGTTCATGAGTTACGATCATGCAGCGATTGAGAAGAAGTGGCGTCTTTTTTGGGAAGAGCATCAAACTTTTGCTTGCGATACCCATGATTTTTCGAAGCCAAAATATTATGTCCTTGACATGTTTCCCTATCCCTCGGGACAAGGGCTTCACGTCGGCCATCCGGAAGGCTATACCGCGACCGACATCGTCGCGCGGATGAAGCGGATGCAGGGCTTTAACGTTCTCCACCCGATGGGCTGGGATGCTTTTGGCTTGCCGGCCGAGCAATTCGCGATTCAAAACAATCAACATCCGGAAGAGTTCACCCGGAGGAACATCGCCCATTTTAAAGATCAGATCCAAGCCTTGGGCTTTTCTTATGACTGGTCGAAGGAACTCGCGACGATCGATCCGGGCTACTACAAGTGGACCCAATGGATTTTCATTCAGCTCTATAAACACGATTTGGCCTATGTGGCTGATGTGCCCGTCAACTATTGCCCCGAACTCGGCACCGTCCTCGCGAACGAAGAGGTGATCGATGGCAAGAGCGAGCGCGGCGACTTTCCCGTCATTCGGATGCCGATGCGCCAGTGGGTCTTGAAGATCACCGCCTACGCCGACCGCCTCGAAAAAGATCTGACGCT
>JBAYEZ010000049.1:0-6730 GCA_041667485.1 Bacilli bacterium | reverse complement strand
TTAAGCTGTTAAAGTCGTCACCGCATAGGCGAGAATCGTTTTTCGGTAGTCGACCTGGTTGGTAGCATCGATGCTCACCGTATAAAGCGTCCCGCTCATCAGGTCGGTGAAATCGCCCTCGTAATCGCCGCTAGCGCTGCAATCGAGCTCGGCGATAGCGACCCCATCTTTCGTGATGGAGAGTTCCGCTTTGAGCTCACCATTGTTCGTCAGGGTGAAGACGTAATGAATTGAACTCGCCGCGGGCGTGAAAGCAGAAGAAACGACGCATGGGAGCACGGAAAGAAAAGAGTTGCTGACTAACGAGCCGCCTAAAAGTCCCGCTGCGGTGATGGTTGTGGCAATGCCAATGCCCGTCAGGATTTTCTTCGTCCGCTTCGAGCGGGCGTAAAGGGTCGGGCCTTTCGTCTGGAAATCGCCAGCCGAAAGCTCGTCTGAAAGCGCGGTGTTATCGCTCACGAGCGGCGCGGTTTTCGTGTTGTTCGTTTCGAGAATGTTGATTTCCCTGACTTCCATCGTTGTTCCTTCGTCCATCATAGCACAGCCCTCTAAAGAAAAAGAGCCGACTTCAGGCTGAAATCAGGCTGAACGGCTCCGTAAGGCAACACTCAGTGAGCTTTGGGCGCGTCGCCATGGCTCTCGGGGATGTTGTGTTTATCGTCATCCTTGAGGAACATCACCACGCCGATCGTCAGGAAAATGAGGGCGGCCAAGACCAAAGCCAAGCCCACCACCCCTAAGATCCAACTCAAATTGCCAATCAAAAGCGAAAGCGTGACAATCGCACCGACAAGACAGGCAACCGCAAGCCAAAACATGACTTTTCCAATCGTTTTCATTGTGTCGTTTTCTCCTTCCGACGCCTTCACTATAGCATAGATTTACGAAAAACAAAGGACGATTTTTCCCGAGGTTTTCTTCGGGAAACCCCCTTCCCTTTCACGCCATAAAAGGCGAAGCCTTCATGAGCTTCGCCCTTCCTTTTCGTCAAGAGACTAGAAGATACACTTTTCAGTTTCGGGATCGAAGATGTGCGCTTTGTTCTCTTCGAAAGTGACGGTGACAGTATCACCGATCTTGATTTCGTGGGTAAGCGGAATCTTGGCGACGAGGTCGATACCGGCGAAATCGCTATGGACGTAGTATTCGTGGCCGAGAAGTTCGGCAACGGCGACCTTGAGATCGTAGGAATCGGCGCCTTTATCTTCATGGATATCTTCCGGACGGATGCCATAGACAACCGGATGCGAACCTTTGAGAGCCGCTTCGAAAACGGCGATCGAGCTTTGGAGTTTCGTCTTGGCGTCGGGTTTGGCGTTCGGATCGGCATCAAGTTTCGCGAGTTTGTCTTTGGCGGCGGCGAGCTCAGTGTTGTAGAAGTCATTGTGGGCTTTCTGCACATCGGCGGGAACCGGAATTTTCTTGCCATCGGAGAGTTTGATGTCACCCTTTTCATAGGTGGCTTTGATGAGATTCATCGACGGGCTGCCGATGAAGCCAGCGACAAAGATGTTGGCCGGATGATTGTAAATCTCAATCGGCGAGCCAATCTGTTGAATGTAGCCGAGTTTCATGACGACGATGCGCGAGGCCATGGTCATGGCTTCGGTCTGGTCATGGGTCACGTAAATCGTCGTGGCATTGAGCGCTTCGTGAAGTTTGATGATTTCCGAACGCATCTGAACCCGGAGTTTGGCATCAAGGTTACTGAGCGGCTCATCCATCAAGAAGACTTTGGCGTTGCGGACGATCGCGCGACCGAGGGCAACACGCTGACGCTGGCCGCCGGAGAGGGCCTTCGGTTTGCGATCAAGGAATTCTTCAATCTGCAAGATTTTGGCGGCATCGTGAACCCGCTTATCGATCTCGGCTTTCGGAAGATGGCGAATCTTGAGGCCGAATGCCATATTGTTATAGACGGTCATATGCGGATAGAGGGCGTAGCTTTGGAAGACCATCGCGATATCGCGGTCCTTCGGCGAGCGATCGTTCGAGTATTCGCCGTCGATGTAAAGCTCGCCGTTGGTGATGTCTTCTAGTCCGGCGATCATACGGAGGGTCGTGGATTTGCCGCAGCCCGACGGGCCGACGAAAACGATGAATTCGTGCTTTCGAACATCGAGAGTGAAATCAAAGACGGCCTGGACGTTGTTGTCGTAGACCTTATCGACGTGACGAAGCGAGACGTAGGCCAAATCGGCCGGTTTCTCTTTCGGTTCGCTCTTCTTTTCTTCGGCAAGTTCCTTCTTGCGAGCTTTGATATCCGCTTTGCTGACGACCCCCTGCACCTCACCCGCTTTAGCGGCTGGGGCAGCTTCTTTCTTCTTAAAAAGCGCCATAATTCTTTACTTCCTCCAAGGATTTGAGATTATTATACCTCGTCGTTTTCTTTTATCTTGTGCAGAGTGCACAAATCGACTAAGACAAAGAAAAAAGATGAGCTGACTCGCTTCTTTTCGAAAGACAATTAAGCGGATTTGCTCGAAATGGCATTGGATAAAATAGTATAGCCATCGCTTGAATCTCCCGTAAAAGCCAAAACATCCGAACTTGAATCATCGGACCTGCGGATATTCGCTAAATCGCCTGGATCTTCCTCCAAAATAGAATAGACTATCTCGGTCTTTGAGTTTGATTTGACCGAAACGGTCTTATTTGAAATACCACAATATCAAACCGGCAAAAACGATTTTTCCATCGCGTGCAAAGGCGACGATGATGATCGTGTATCATTCCGTCCCGTCAAAGGCGGCGGCGGAATTGTCAGCGAAATAGACAAAGGTTTCCTCGCGGTCCCTTTCAACGAGGAGATTCATGTTGACACGACTTCTTTTTTGAGGCTTTTCCGCGCGATGATTTAAGGATCAGAATCATCGATTTCCGAAACGAAGAGGGCAAAATTCCCCCGCTGCAGAAGGGCGAAATAACAACTGTCTTTGAGCGAAAGTTAATGATCGCTCTTGAATTCACGGCCAACGCCATTGACGCTCGGGGCGCTTTCGGCTTCGAGGCTGACTCGGCGCGATGACGTAAGAAAAAACGGCCCCAGCGTAGATCTTCTCCATCAAAGCGGCTTCGCTTTCGTTCAAGAACGTCACTGCGGCTAAAAACGCTATTGAAGAGGCTGATGTTTCGGAAGTTTTCGGAAAACTGAACGAGACTTTTTTGCTTGTTCCACTGCCTTTTATTTACGGAGTTTACTTCGCCAAAAGCAAGGAAACCACCCCGAAGATCGAAAGTTAATTAATTGCATATCCGAGTCTATCTATAAAAATGAAAAGGTTACTCGATAAAAGTCAATCTTTATTGAGTAAGCATCGCGTTATCCATCAATTTAGCAAGGAATCGCAAAACGATGAAAACCGAGTGAATGCTAAAGTGTAAGTTTTAGTGTGGCATCCCGAATTGGAAGTAAATCTCCAAAAGGAGGGCATTATGATAATCACGAATATCGAGCCCCGTCAGATCGATGAACTGAGCCAAGCGATAATTGAAGGTGTTGCGATGGATAATCAAGGTTTCAGCAGCCAAAGAGGCGTTGAGCCCGCAGCGAAGAAAGGCTCCCGCCGTCAAGAGAAGTTCGTGCGATACCTTCTTGAATTCGACCGAAAGCAAAGGCAAAGAAGAGAAGTCACCGAACGAAAACTCCTTCATCAAGATATCGCTGAGAAACAGGCATTGATTCGGGAAATAGGCTAGAGCCTCTTTAAGGAGCTTCTCGGTGAGATCGCCACCTTGATGGGCGGCCAAAAAAGTGATGGTAACGCCGATGTCATCGTGAATCATCAAGGCAATCCCTTGGAGCAAGACCGCGAATTTCTCATCCGCAATCAAATAGCCTTTTCGCGAAGAAAGATAAGTGACGTCATAATTTTTCCCTAAACCATCGAGGGCGTCCTTGAGGGCGTCCTTCTCAACGTCGCCACTGGCGAGAAAGAAATAATACTTGTTCATCTTAACCTCAATAAGAACGACTCGTAGGGCCGGAGAGTGAAAACGTGATTGTTAAGGACGACGCCCTCGCAGTTATGAAGCAGCACGTCGGCGATCTCGTAATAGAAGGTAAAATAAACCTGATAAGGCCGCATATTGGAAATCACCATCAGTTTATGAGCCCCATCATGCATATAGGCAAAGACATCGGGGTGGTTCGGATCGACGATTGACAAAGGCCCGTTGAGAACCTGGTCGTTGATGATCGGGTCGTGACGAAGAGCGATGGCGAACTGGTAGAAATTGAGAATCGAATAGGGATCCTTCATCTCATCGAGAACGTTGATGCCATCGCGATAATTGTCATTAACGGCGTTGAGCGGCTTGGTTTTTGAGAAGCCCGCGTTTTCGCTGTCATCCCATTGCATGGGCGTCCGGGCATTTAAGCGGGAGCACCGATGCAAATAGGAGAGAATCTGCTCTTCGGTATAGCCGTTCTTCCGGCACTGCAACACATCGTTTTTGGTGCCGACATCAGTGAAATAATCCTCGGCTTTGGCGTAGGTGGCATTGCTCATGCCAATTTCCTCACCATTATAGAGGAAGGGCGTTCCATAAAGGAAAAGCAGGGTCGTGAGAAGCATTTTGGCCGATTCTTTGCGGTAGGTGGTTGAGCCGTATTGGCTCACTACCCGCGGATGGTCGTGGTTGCACCAATAAAGCGGCATGTCGGCCTTTTCGTGGCAGACATTGTACCAACGCATGAAATTGCTCTTGAGCGAAAGGACATCGGTCACAATATCTTCGTCGCGCTTGCCAATCGAGCCATAGTTGCCGTTGTTCCAGACGGTATCGAAGTTGAAGACCATCGAAATCGAACCATTTTCCCGATCAGCCAACCGGAGGGCGTCCTCAGGGGAGATGCAGCCACCGGCTTCGCCGACGGTGCAGCAAGGATAATGCGACAAAACCTGCTCTTTAAAATCGTGGAGATACGTGAAAAGTTCGGGGCGATTCGAGAATTTGCTCGTATCGTAGACGAGGCCATCGCGATCGGTTTTCCCCATCGCGTCGCTGAAGGAGAGATCCTTAGCCAAGTGAGCCACCGCATCGAGGCGGAAACCGTCGACCCCCTTGTCAAGGTAGAAGCGGGCAATCTCGTAATACTGCTCTCGGAGCGCCGAATTGGCCCAATTCACATCGGGCATCTTCTTCGAGAAGATATGAAGATAGAATTCATCGCTATCGGGGACCCGCTCCCAGGCACTCGTGGCAAAGAAGCCCTTCCAGTTATTCGGCGGGAGGAATTTGCCATCAGCCTTTTTCCCTTTTCGGAAGAAATAATAACCATGCTCCGGGCTTTCGCTATCTTTGAGGGCGGTTTGGAACCAAGGGTGCTCGTCGCTCGTGTGGTTGAGAGGGAAGTCGAGCAAAATGCGAATCCCACGGGCATGGGCCTCTTTGATGAGGCGTTCCAAATCAGCCATGGTGCCATATTTCGGATTGATGGCGTAATAATCGCTCACGTCGTAGCCGTTATCGTCCATCGGGGAAGCGAAAATCGGACCAATCCAAAGCAGATTGACTCCCAATTCGCGGAGATAATCAAGTTCGCCCAGAATGCCACCGATGTCTCCGATACCGTCGTTATTGCTATCCTTGAAGGATTCAGGATAGATGATGTAGCCGACTGAATGACGCCAAAACGCGTCCATAGGGTTGCTGTTCATAACTTTTATTATAGCAAATTCCCGCTCATGAATAGTCACGATGCACAAAAACTCATCAAACTCCCCTTCTTTTTTCTTCGTTAAGCGACTCCTGCTCGAAAAAGGATGACTTTTCCATTCTTCTTGTTAGAATAACAAGGCCTTATGAAGAAACTCATCGCGACTTGCTCCCGCCTCATCGCGGGCCATCAAAAAATCTACTGGCTGAGCCTTGTCGCCCAAGTTTTAATGATCATTTCGCAGATTTTCTCGACCTTTATGAGCAAGGTTTTGGTCGATACACTGAGCGGAATCAACGAGTTAAATAAGGCGCAATACGTCGAAAGCTGGGTCATCTGGCTCATAACGGGCGGAGAGGGAAATCAGTATCTGATCGACCATGAATTGACGATTTTGCCGATCACGATTACCGTGGCCGCCGTCATCACCGCCCTCACTTCGCTTTTGCGGATGAGTTTACGCGGATACGTCGCCGCCGTGATCAACGGCTCGATGCAATTGACGCTCTTCGACCACCTCGAACGTCTTCCTTATTCTTATTATAAGAAGAACAAATCGGGCGACTTGATTCAGACCTGCACCCGCGACCTCGATGTCCTCCGCAAATTCATGATCGCCGATGCCTCAAACTTCAATTGGACCTTTTGGATGGTGATTTTCTGCTTCAGCATTTTGATCTCGATATCCTGGAAAATCACTCTCGTCTCTTTGGCTTTGTTCCCCTTGATGTTCCTCTACTCTTTCTTCTTGATCAAGAAAGTGCGGGATCTCTACCGCCTCACCGATGATAGCGAAGGCAAGATGACCGACAAAATATCGGAAAACCTCGCGGCGGTGCGCATCGTCAAAGCCTTCAATGCCGAACGTTACGAAATCGATGCTTTCGAAGAAAGTTTGACCGATTACCGCATTAAATTCGTCAGATGGCGCAAGCTCTCTGCTTTCTTCTTTTCCTCAAGCGACATTTTCGTTTTCGGCTCGAAACTCGCCGCCCTTCTTTTTGGCATCTACCTTTGCTTCACCGGCGAAATCAACGCTGGCACCTTGGTCCTCTCCTTCAGTTTCGT
>JBAYEZ010000048.1:0-6740 GCA_041667485.1 Bacilli bacterium | reverse complement strand
TTGGGGTTCACGGGCAATCTCAACTCCGATGGCTTCTTTTCGCCTTGGATTTTCGTTTGTTTCATCGGCTTCGCTTTCTTCGCCATTCTTTCAGCCGTCTTTGGCAAAATCGGCAAGAAAATGAGTCCGCTTGATGACCATGTCGGCTCGAGCAAAGGCATCGATTCTTTGACCTCGATGGGAAATAGCCAAGCGACCGACGCCGCCCCGAAAGTCGAAGTCAAAGTCCGCTGCAAGAGCTGCGGGATGCTCAATGACGAGGACGCTTCCTATTGCAAGCATTGTGGCGCCCACCTCTAAAACGGCTTTCTTTTGTGACTCGGCAAGCGCTTGCGCGTTCCTTTAAAAAAGCAAGCGCTTTTTTATTCATGGACACTTATTAGAACTTTTTTTGCCGTCTCCCTCTTACCCAAAAGAAATATCAGCAAAGGATAGGAAAACCAGACATGCCTTTTTTATGCTTTCGCCATTAGCGTTCCTCGGCTTGCCGCTTGTGGCAGCGTCAATGTCGCAAGCCTCGACCAGTCTCGAGCGCCAGCTCCAGCGGAGACGATGCCCTCCCGATGGCGATGATAAACTGCGCCGCTGGCCATCATCACGCCAGAAACAACGATCGTGCCACCATAGGTCGCCTAAAGACTGCGGGAATTGCCACTCCCCGGGTTTGATGGGCGGATCAGAGACAGCAATCGTGGCTTCCGCGCCGGAGAAGATGGCATCACTTTCAGCGTTGGAAGGCATCGGCCCACTCGAGGTGGTCGTTTTTCCATTCGATGCGATCGCGAAAGTCACGTTTGCCCTAACGCTAAAACCTAACGAAAAGAGCGTGCTCGACAAAGGCAAAAACGAAATAGGTTCGGCTTTTCTCATAAAGCCTCTCTTTTCGCTTTCATTAGCTGATGCGAAATTCATTCTGTTTGTTAACGACCTTCGGGGAAACCGTAATGGTATCAGAAACTTAATTTTCTATCGTAAAATTGAGTAAACGCAAAAAACGATTCTGCCGTCGCGAGTTCGCGAAGAAAAGAAAATTGCCTTAACGCAAAAGAAAAAGGCCGCCAGAATACATTCTGCCCCAAAAGACATTTCCAAAAATTGAATCAAGCCGACTGAGGCGGAACCTTAGGCTAGATCGTTCTTTTTCTCGATGTCCCTTCTCAGCCGCCGGGATTGTGAGGCCTGCGCCATCCTAACGTCAGCAGCCGGGCGTTAGACCTTCTTTTTTCGATGGTCTTTGAAGGGAATCCCTTTCGCTAAAAGGAAAGCAAGAAGATCCTCATCATAGGGAACCGGAAAGGCGGGATTCTTTTTGGCATCACCATAATTTAAAAAGAAATAGTCCTCCGCCACGTCGATTTTGTTGAAATAGGAGTAAAGATGATCCTCCGAAGTGGGCGCGGCTCCTTTCCTTTCGAGGGTGATATTGACCTTCTCATCTTCGAAGAGGTAAAGAACGCTCACATGGGAAGGCAAAGGATTTTTAGCGAGGTTTTGCAGGGATATTGACGAAAGAAGCTTTTTCCAAAAGAGGGTAAAAGATAAAAGGAAAACCAGCCCAAAGCCGACGAGGACGATTCCAAGAATCATCAGCCAACCCCGAAAAAAGAAGCACGCCACGCCGCCTGCGATGCAAAATTGAGCGAGGATGATGGCAATCAAGCGGCCTTCGTTATATTTGAAACTATCGAGGCTGAAAGCCACCTCTTTCGTTAATGGGGTCGCCAGTCGTTTTTTCATTGCTCAAATTTCGGGAACTTCGTCAACAAAAGATCGAGCCGATCGACCAAATCATGGGCGGACTGATTGTCCGCGATAAAAAATTCGGTCGAGAGATCGATGTAGCGCTGAAACAGAGTCCGTTCTTCTTGATAATGATTGAGGGGCATCTTAAAAGCCAAGACCACCTGATCCCGCCCGACGAAAAGCGAGGCGTTGCCCGCCATCGGGGTGATGCAAATAAAATGTTCGTCGCGATCCGGCGTCATGATGCGCTGAGCGAAGAAACCCGCCATTTTCTGCGGCAGATCGCTGACGCCGGCGAAAGTAAAATTGAAACGTCCAAAGCGTTCGACGACAGCTTCGGCATCGCTGAGAGAGCATAAGACAAACGAAGCGCACTCTCTGAATTTGTCGATAACGATGGATTGCGGCTCACCGAGGGAAAAATTGCCCATAACGGCTCCCTTCATCCAGAACAAAAGATAGTCTAACGCAAATGGGTTTCTTTTTTAAGAGCCAAACGGATGGCTTGAGGGCCCAGCTTTTGAAAAGTAAGCGTATCAGCTAAAGAGGCAGCCTTATTCAACTGTTCTTCACGTTCAATCGTCCAAACATTGACCGGGTGATGTTTTCGAAAGGAAACGACGCGCTTGTCTTCGAGCAACGCATCCTCGACATCAAGCGAGGAAAAAAGGTAACGAAACCGCAGGGTCCAAGGCGAAGCGAGGCAAACGAGTAGCGAACGCGAGTAGCCGTGGATCCGCAATAAAGCGCGCGGATCGAAAGAAATCACCCAAAGATTCTTCTTATCTTTGATGGCGGATTCAAACTTTTTCTGGGCGGCTTTGCCTAAGCTCTTGTAGTTGCCTTCATGAACTTTGAGTTCGCAAACCATCGGCACCTGCTCATGATTGAGGGCCAAGAGTTCATCGAATGTCGGCACTTCTTCCCCATCGAGTAAGCGGTAGTTCTTTTTGATTTCTTCAAGCGTCAGCTCTTCGATGATGCCTTCTTTTCCCGTCGTCCGTTTGAGATTGTCGTCGTGGCAGACGATGAGGATGCCATCCTTCGAGAGATGGATATCGAATTCCATGGCAAATCCCACCTCGATTGCATTTTGAAAGGCTCTTAAGCCATTCTCGGTATCTTTCGCATTCCAAAGTCCCCGGTGGGCAACGCCCTCAAGGAAGAGGGGGTTGAGGCGATTCAATAATGATTTTTTGCTCATGGAATCATTCTATTCCTTCAAAGAAAAAGAAAAAGGGGGCTTGCCCTCGGACGTGGACCATCACGCCGAAGTTCTGCCTCCAAAGCGCCCCAGGACGTTGATGGGTCAGTAGACCCGCTTCCTGAAGCGAAGTAATTAAAGCACAAAAGAAGGAAGGGGTTAGTAAAATGCGTCAGCGGGTGATCAGCGCAATCAATTTCATCTTTTCTTCGGCGCTCATCGAATTTTTATTCCGTTCAACCATCTCATAAACCAACTGGTAATTCTCCGCTTTTGACTTATTCTCGACCCCGAGCAAATAATCGGTGGTGACATTGAGGGCATTCGCGAGCTCCACGAGGATTTCGAGATGGGGCGTCCGGTAGCCCGAAAGGTACTTGGAAATGGCGGCTTCGCTGAGATGGGAACGTTCAGCGAGTTCTTGTTGGGTATAGCCCCGCTCCTTCATCGTTCTTTTTAAGCGGTCGGAGAGCATTTCTTCCATCGACTGTTCCTCGTTTCTTTCCGAAATTATAAGATGAATTGCCAAAAAAGAGAACGCCGAAGCGTTTTCTTTGAAACTTTCCTGCGATCGTTTTTGACGGCAAGGCAATCTTTGAAGGCTTCGATCGCCGTCAGAAAGGTATAGACTCAATCGGCGAATCTTCATAAGGAGCCTTCTGGCCGAACACCAGTTTGATGAGATTGATCGTTCGTGGCTTTTCTCACGATAGAAATAGACGCCGACAATCAACTTGGGCAAATCGTTGTTTTGGCCTAGAGATGGGCGTTTGGAATGGCGTTTGCGGGGGTTTACCAGTGATCACGTCGAGACATTTCGCTCTGGCGGCTTTTCCGGAGAGAACGATCCGTGAGAAAAGGGGAGGTGAAGACGCGGCAAGGGCGGCGCCATATTCGATGTTTACGTCGATTACGAACGGACCGACGACCCAGAAAGAAAAGCATCGCGTCCACCGCCGAACGTTTCTTCTCGTCTGGGGCTCACGCTTCGGCGGTCACAACGCCGCCTTTTCCGCTAAAAGATTGAGCGACGCCTCCTTTGCGAGGTTGAGGCCCGCTTCATAAAAAACACTTTTTTTCGGCAAAAAAGACCAATAGCGTCAATCACGTTAACGCGATGTCGTCGATTTCTTTCAGTTCATCCGTGCTGAACGAGGTATTTTGCATGGCTTTTAGATCGTCGATGATCTGGCTTGGTTTGGAGGCGCCGATCAAGACCGAAGTGACCCCAGGATGGGCTAAATCCCAAGCGAGGGCCATCTCTGCTAAGCTTTGGCCTCGCCCGAGCGCCAAAGTGTTCAATTGGGCAATTTGATCAAGTTTCTTCGGCGTGAGCGCCGTCTCTTTGAGGAAGCGACCATCCGTCTTGATCCGCGAATCCGCCGGAACGCCATGGAGGTAGCGGTCCGTCAAAAGTCCTTGGGCGAGCGGCGAAAAACAGATGAGCCCTTTTTTGAGCGCGCTCGTCGTCTTCAATAGGCCGTTTTGCTCAATCGTCCGATCAAAAATCGAATATCGATTTTGGTTGATAATAAACGGAGTATGCAGGGATTTCAGGATTTCGGTGGCTTTTTCCAAGCTTTCACCGTTGTAGTTGGATAGGCCCACATAGAGGGCTTTGCCACTCTGGACCGCCATCGCCAAGGCGCCCATCGTCTCTTCAAGCGGGGTGGCGGGGTCCATCCGGTGATGATAGAAAATATCGACATAGGGAAGACCGAGCCGTTCCAAAGACTGATCAAGCGAGGCGAGAAGGTACTTCCGGCTCCCCCAATCGCCATAGGGGCCATTCCACATGCGATAGCCTGCCTTGGTTGAAATGATCATCTCATCGCGATAAGCATGGAGCTCCTCTTTGAGAATCTTGCCAAAGTTTCGTTCGGCCGCCCCTTCGGCGGGGCCGTAGTTATTGGCGAGGTCAAAATGGGTGATACCATTGTCGAAAGCGGTAAAAATCATCGCCTTCATGTTCTCATAGTCGCTTTGATCGCCGAAATTATGCCATAAACCTAACGAGAGGCGCGGCAGTTTGAGGCCAGAGTCTCCGCTCGGGACGTAAGTCATCTTCGCATAACGCTCGTCTGACGGGGTATCCATGTTTTTAATCCTTCACTTTCGCTAAGAGTTTTAAGAGTTTGAGGTTCTTTTCGCTATAGGGCGGATATTTCATCTTGATCTCGGCCTTCCCCTTCACGAGGACGCTTTTTTGATGAGAGAACGTTTTGAAGGAGGCGGCGCCATGGTAGGCGCCCATCCCGCTTCGACCGACGCCGCCGAAGGGCAGGCTGTCGTTGGTGAGATGCATAATCGTCTCGTTCCAGCACCCCCCGCCAAAAGGCGAGATGGCGAGGACGCGCTTGGCCTTCTTTTTGTTCTTCGAGAAATAATAGAAGGCCAAGGGCTTATCTTTGCTGTTGATGAGACGAAGGAGATCGTCGAGATGAGCAAAACTCAAGATTGGCATAATCGGCCCGAAGATCTCGTCCGACATCACCTTGTCCTCCCACGTCACGCCATCCATCACGGTCGGTTCAAGGGCTCTTCCTTCAAGATGGCCCCCGACCACAATTTTCTTCTCATCGAGAAAAGCGGTGACTTTGGCAACGTGCTTATCGCTGATGAGATGGGGAAAGTTCGCGTTAAGATGCCCTTGCTTATCATAGAAGAACGCGCGCACGTATTTTTTTACCGCGGCAAGATAGGCGTCATGGACCTTTTCATGGACGTAGAAATAATCGGGGGCGACGCAGGTTTGACCCGCATTGAGGAATTTGCCCCAAACCGTTCGCCGCGCCGCCAAATCGATATCGGCGTCTTCGTCGATGATGCAGGGCGACTTGCCGCCGAGCTCAAGTGAACACGGGGTGAGATGCGGAGCCGCTTTAGCGAGGATTTCCCGCCCGGTCACCGCGCCCCCTGTGAAGAAGATATAGTCATATTTTTGATCGAGAAGATCAGCATTTTCTTGGTGGGAACCCAAAATCACTTTGATCAGGCCCGGATTCCCGAACTCCTCAAACATATCCGCCATCACTTTCGAGACGTTGGCGGCTGCCGAAGCGGGTTTAATCAAAGCGGTATTGCCTGCGGCAATGCAGCCGATAAGCGGTTCCATCGCCAACTGGAAGGGATAATTCCATGGGGCGATGATAAGGCAAACGCCATAGGGTTCTTGAAGCAAATAGCCATGGCTCGGGAAGTTGACGATCGAGGTACGAACCCGTTTGGGTTTGGTTTCTTTCTTGAGATGCTTGATGTGATAAAGACATTCTTCAAGCACGAGATAATACTCGGTCGAGAGAACATCGAATTCGCCTTTGTTGAAGTCGGCGAGGAAAGCCTCGTCGAATCGTTTCCGGTATTTGAGAAGAAGCGAATAAATCTTCTCTAACGCTTCTTTCCGAGCCTGTAAAGGCCAGGTTTTTCCGCTCACGAAATAGTCTCTTTGGCTTTGCACCAGTTCCGCTATCATATGTTTTACCTCGCCCTTATGATAAACCCGACGAAGAGAAAAAGAAGCGAAAAGCACCCAAGAAAAGGTCCCTCGTTCTCCTTCGGCGTTTTACGCAAAGGCCAATTCGCCCCTCGCCTTGCCGGTATTCTCCTTTGTTGAAATGCCAATTTCTTTGAGGAAATACCGAAAGGCGGCCGCGTCTTGATTTAGCCAGAATCCCCGGAGTTTATGAAAACATCCAAGCAGGCGTCAAAACACCCGAAAGTGAAATAGCTGAGCGGAAATAGGTTGAAAAAGAGAGTTTTCTTGACCAAAAACCCAAAAGGATTATCAAGAAAT
>JBAYEZ010000047.1:0-6760 GCA_041667485.1 Bacilli bacterium | reverse complement strand
TATAATTGCCCCGTGGCGAATTCGTTTAAAATCGTTTTTTTCGATATCGACTGGACGCTTTATGACCACAAGAACCATTGCTGGCCCGAGAGCGCGCTTTCCTCAATCCACGCTTTGCAAGCGCAAGGCATCAAGGTGGTTCTTTGCACGGCCCGACCTTTTCACAGCATGAATCAATTCGGTGCTAATAATCTTGGCATCGTTTGGGATGGCTACATCTCCAGCGCTGGTGGCGTTGCCTACGCCGATCATCAATATCTCCGCAAATCCCTTATGAAAGATGTCGACATTCGTTCCTTTGTTTTAGCGGTCAAGGCTAGGCGCCTATCGATGGAACTCGTTGAGCCGATCGAACGGAAGCTGGTGTTCAGTCAGACCTATTCCTCTCGCAAGTTCTACTCCACTTATCACGAGGCGATTCCTCCTCGGGGCGTCTACGAAGGAGAAGAAGTGGTGGGAATCAATTTTTTCGCCGCCAAAAAATGGGACAAAGAAATGATGGGATTGTTCCCGCAACTTGTGTATTCACGTTATTTTGACTACGCGGTCGACGTCATGCCTGTTCAGCACCTAAAAGGCCAAGCTGTCGCGGATGTGCTGCGTCACTATGGCTTTAATAAAATAGAATCGTTAGGTTTCGGCGATGACCTTCAAGATATTTCCTTGGCTGACAATGTCGGCAAGTTTGTATGCATGGGGAACGGCAAAGACGAAGTGAAACAGCATGCTTCCTATGTGACTTCAGCAGTCTGGGATAACGGGGTTTTGCAGGGACTACGCCATTTCGGCCTCGTGGATTAAAGACAACTCTCGTTTCCGCAATCACCCCTTGCGTTACAAGGGATTTTTTCTTTTCTATGATGGTGGCGTTGGAGGGAAGAATCATGATCAACAAAACCCCGGCTTGGAAGGAAGCCATCAGAGAAATGCGGACAAGCGTTCAACAGGATTGGCACTACCCTTCCGGCGAAAAATGCTCCTTTTTTTCGCTCGAAGATCTTTGGCAAGAGGATTATGCTAATAAGCAGCTATGATTGACTTGGTTCTCGTGGGGAAAAAGATTGCGGATCTTCGGTGTGAGCATCATCTTTCGCAAGACCAGTTGGCCGATGTTTTGTTGGTCTCCCGCCAAGCCATCAGCGCTTGGGAGACGGGCAAGAGCGCCCCAAGCATCGATAATATCATCGAACTTGCCAAAGCTTTTAATGTTTCGTTTGAAGAGGTCCTTTGCCTCAAAGATAAGTCAGAGATCGATCCCGAAGATCCTTATCAAGGGCATGATCGGGAATTTGTCCTTCGCTCCGTCATCAATGGTTCGCTCAAGGTCGATATGGGTCAACTTCTTTATCGTTCGACGGGAATTGAGCGGATGCAGCTTCTTAAGGCGGCCAACGATGGGCGCCTAGCCTTGCCATTAAGCCGCTACCAAGACAAATTAACCCGCGAAGAAATCGCTTATCTGACGAAAGGAGGACATCGGCAATGAAGCTGAAAACTATGCTGGCTTTTTTGGATGATGATGAGTTAAAGGCGCTTGCTAAAAAAATCGCCGCGAGCCCCGATGGCGTTTATCAAGAGATTTCGATGGAGAACCTTTTGCCTTTTCTCGAGGATGAGGACGTCGATGAGTTGATGCTTGCGGCCTATCGAAGAGGCGATTCGCCAGCGGCTTGTTACCCCTTTGCAAGCGATGGGGGCCTTTCCAAGCTTCTTAAACTGGTGCTCGATAGTGATGACGAAGAGTTCAATCTTCTGCGCTTGCTTCCCTTCCTCACGGACGAGAATCTTGCAATGATTGCTCAAATAATTATTTCAAAAGGCCACTCTTTTGGAAAAATTAGCCTTGAACATCTCTTGCCTTTCATGGATGATGACGCGATTGATCAAGTCTTTCTTTTGAAGGTGAAAAACCATGATCCCTTCGCTAAGAAGATTGCCCCATTTGTCAGCGATGGGTGCTTCCATGAGTTGGTCAAAGACTATGCCTCGGGCAAAATGAATGAGATCGATTGGGATGCGTATTATCCTTACTTGGATGATGCGGATTTACACCTTCTTTTTCAGACGGAGTTGGCGCGCCGTTAGTTTTCTTTCGATGTCTCGCCGTGATTAGGGAAGCCTCTTTCTTTTACTATGTAAACGTGTAAACTATCATCGCAATATGGCAAAACTTGATCAAAGCAAGACGCCCTACGTGGACGCCCTCAAAACTTACGTCAGCGATGACGTTGCGCCTTTCGATGTTCCCGGCCATCACATGGGCAACATCATCAACGCGGCAACCGAACTCTTCGGCCACGAAATTTACCGCTGCGATGTCAACGCCCCGATCGGCCTTGATAACTTAGCGAAGCCGCATGAGGTTATTCTCGAATCCGAACGACTCTTGGCCGATGCTTGCGGTGCCGATGAGGGTTTCTTCCTTATCAACGGTACCTCGAGCGGCATCATAGCGATGATTCTGACTGCGGTGAAAGCTGGCGAAAAAATCCTTCTGCCCCGCAACGTTCATAAGTCGATTATCAATGGTCTCATTCTTTCTGGTGCGGTCCCCGTCTATGTCATGCCGGAGATCGATAACGATTTGGAGATTGCCAACCAGCCTTCGCTTGAAGGTTGGCGCAAGGCCATCATCCGCAACCCTTCGGCTAAGGCGGTTTTCGTCATCAACCCGACCTACTTTGGCTCGGTCGGACCCCTCGAAGACATCGTCAAACTCGCCCATGAACACCATATGGCGGTTCTTTGTGACGAAGCCCATGGTGCCCATTATTACTTCAACTGCAAACATTGTCCGATGTCGGCGATGGCGGCCGGCGCCGATATGTCAGCGGCCTCCTTCCACAAAACCGTTGGTTCGTTGACGCAGAGTTCGGTCTTACTCATGCATACGACGATGTTTTCTCGCGCCGACGTTCAAAAATCGCTTAATGTCATCAACACCACTTCGCCCTCAGGCATTTTGATTGCCTCAGTTGACGCGGCCCGAAGTTATATGGCTTCAGATGAAGGATCCGCGGCGATGGAACGGACTTATGAACTCGCGGCTTACGCTCGGCAAGAGATTCACAAGATTCCCGGCTTCATCGATGAAGGCCGTGAGCATTTTTTGGCTCATGGTTCCTATAACTACGATGAGAGCAAACTCGTTATTGGTCTCGATCATCTCGACATCGATGGTTTTCAGCTTTATCATCTCTTAAAAGAAAAATACGAAGTCATGATGGAATTGGCCGAGACCTATGCCATTCTGGGCATCTTTGCCATCGGGACGAAGAAAGAGCACGTCGAAAAACTTTTGGCCGCTCTCGAAGACATCTCGAAAAATCATTATCATCCGGAAATTACCTACCCCGATCATCATTTCGACAACTCTTTCCCCTTCATGCTGGTTCGGCCACGGGTCGCTTTCCACGCGCCGGGCAAAGTCGTACCCGTTGAAAAATGCGATGGTAAGATTTCCAAGGAGCAAGTGATGATGTATCCGCCAGGAATTCCGCTCATTGTTCCAGGCGAAGTCTGGACGAAAGAACTCGTCGAACGGGTTGCCCACTATCAGAACATCGGCATCAAGCTCCTCTCGGGTTACGAGAATGCTTATGAAGTGGTGGACACCAAGAAGTGGAGCCGCTTCCCGATCTATGAGAAACGTCTGCAGGATTATTATGAGAACCGCAAGACCACCCCGGCCGCTGATGGTTATCATTTGCCCTTTGAAGGTCTCGCACATCAAGCGACTTTGATTTTGTTGCCTTATCGGCAAGACACTTGGCGCGAAAAAGCGGTTCCCGCCCAAGAGGCTTTTAGCGATGTGATCAAGGCGATCGCTCTCCACGAAAAAGTTATCGTTGGTATTACCCCGCCTCTTTATCACAAACTCTCTCCGGAACTTGCCTTGATTCCGAATGTCGAGCCGATTTCGATTCGCTATAATGATTCATGGGCTCGGGACAATATGCCGCTTTTCGTCACCAATGGCCGGTCGCTTCGCTCCGTCGATTTCCGCTTCAATGCTTGGGGCGGCAATCACGATGGGCTTTATCGCAACTACAAAGACGATGACCGTTTGGCGGCCATCATCTCGAAACGGATGAAGCTTTTATCCTATTATCTCCCGGATTTTGTCCTTGAAGGCGGCAGCATCGCCGTCGATGGCGAGGGTACGCTGATCACGACCGAAGCCTGCCTTCTTTCGAAGGGGCGGAATCCCACCTTCCGCAAGACGGAAATCGAAGAGGTGTTACGTGATTACCTCGGGGTTGAAAAAATCGTTTGGGTGCCGCATGGCATCTATCAAGACGAAACCGACGAGCATATCGATAACATGGTTTCCTTTATCAAACCGGGCGAAATCGTCATGGCTTGGACCGAAGACCGGAACGATCCCCAATTCGCCTATTGTCAGGCCACCTATCAGGCTTTGGCGAACACCGTCGATGCCAAAGGTCGCAAGTTCATCATTCACAAACTGATGCTGCCTTCGCCGGCCCTCTATTTGAGCGCGAGCGATTGCAAGGGTCTTATCAACAACGCCTCAACTCTTGATAAGCGGGAGACTGGTCGCCGTTTAGCCGCCTCTTACATCAACTACTATCAGGGCAAAGACTTTATCATCTTGCCGGCTTTTGGCGTCAAAGAGGATACCTTGGCCCTCAAAGAGATGCAAAAACTCTATCCGGATAAGGCAATCCATCAAGTGCTGAGCCGTGAGGTCCTCCTCGGCGGCGGCAACATTCACTGCATTACAATGCAGATTCCTTTGAAGGAGGAGTAAGTATGTCTATCAAGGCTGCTATTACCCAGTTTTCGATGAGCGACGTCTATGATGAAAACCTTGCAAAAGCCGACTCTCTTATTGCAAAAGCTGCCTCGAATGGCGCGAGACTCGTTTTGCTTCCTGAGTTATTTGAAGGGCACTATTTTTGCCAGGTCGAGGATTATGCGAAGTATGTTTTAGCCGAAGAAGCCGTTTCGAGCAAAACGCTGATGCACTTTGAGAAAATCGCAAAGAAGTATCACGTCGTCCTGCCCGTCTCTTTCTTTGAGAGATCGGGAAACGTTTACTTCAACTCCCTCGCCGTCATCGACGCCGATGGCAAGCGTTTAGGCATTTACCGCAAAAGCCATATTCCAACAGGGGAATGCTATGAAGAAAAGTTCTATTTCACGCCAGGCGACACGGGCTTTATGGTCTTTAACACTGCGATTGGACGCCTAGGCGTTGGCATCTGCTGGGATCAATGGTTCCCCGAGCTTGCTCGTATCCTCGCTCTTAAAGGCGCCGAACTCATTGTCTATCCGACGGCAATTGGCTCAGAACCGGTCTTGCCCAAGGACAGCAAAGATCATTGGCAAAACGTGATGAAGGGCCATGCGGCCGCCAACATCATGCCTGTCTTCGCTTCCAATCGCGTCGGCATTGAAAAAGCTGGAAAATCTTCGATGGAGTTCTTCGGATCCTCGTTTGTTGCCGATCAGCATGGCGACTTGGTCGCCGAGATGAACCGCGAAGAAGAAGGCTTTCGGGTTGTTGAGTTTGACCTTGCAGCGATCGATGAAGAAAGAGCAGACTGGGGCAGTTTCCGCGACCGGCGGGTTGATCTCTATGGCGATATCCTTAAGTTGGATGCTTCGATAAAATAAAACGTTCGCCGCGGTTTTTAACTGATATTCGCCAAAACGATAATAAGAATTAAAGAACTGGCGGCAATAACGGCAAGTATTATCGGGAAAATGTAGAGGGGATTGAACTTTTTCTTTTTCATTGGACTCCTTTATTCTATACTATCCCCGCTTTTTATGGATTGGATTTGGCTTTCATTCATCTACGGCATCGCTCTCGCGATGGATTGTCTCGCTCTCGCGATTACGGATGGACTCTGCTTTCAAAACATTTGCAAAAAGAAATATTTCTTCATCGCCAGCGTCTTCGCGATGGGACAAATTCTCTTCCCGCTCCTCGGCCATTTCATCGGATTATTGGGTTCAACTTTCACCACTTGGTTTGGCCGTGTTGACCATTGGATCGCCTTCACCCTTTTGCTTTTCATCGGCGGCAAGATGCTCTACGAAGGCATCAAAGGTGCGGTGAAGCCGGAAGAAAGCAAACCTCTTGAATTCACCTATCGTTATGTTCTATTCCAAGGCGTAGCTGATTCGATCGACGCCCTCGTTGTCGGCGTGACGATCGGCGCGAATATCCATATCGAAGTGGCGGGCATTGGCGACTATCGCCCCTATATCGCGTTCCTTATTATTGGCCTCATGACTTTTATCATCTCGCTTATCGGCTTATTCGCTGGCAAGCAAATCGCAAAATTACTCAAAGGCCGTTACGAAATTGCCGAGGTCATTGGCGGCGTGGTTCTTTGTACCTTGGCGGTCTTTGTCCTTCTCAATGGTCTTGGTGTTATTAATTTATGATGAGTCGTTTATAATTGATTCGCATGAAAACACAAAAACTGATATTGTTAACCATTCTTCCTCTTTTTCTCACGGCTTGCGGGCCAACAACGATTTCTTTTTCTTCTTCGGCATCTACAGTTCAATCCAGCGGGGATTTGCAGGAGAAAATCGTATTAAACAAAGACAATGCTATAACGTATTCAGGCTTAGAAGGCTCGTTCTCGGCCAATGGGTTAAACTTCAAAGCGAGTCGCTGTGACAGCGCGACGACGGGTTGGATCACTCTTCAGCAAGGGGGTTATTTGACCAATACGACTGCCTATGGTTATTCCTTCTCGAGCGTCACCGTCGATTA
>JBAYEZ010000046.1:0-6764 GCA_041667485.1 Bacilli bacterium | reverse complement strand
CGGCAGCTTCTTGGGACATAACTTTGTTTGGCATTCCTGGACCAGCATAAATGATAGCGACCTTCCCCCCGGGCGTTCCCTCTTACGCTCGAACGGTTTTAGAGAACGAGCTCTACAAAATAGAGAATTGTATATTCGTAAGCCATTATCTACATTTTTAGAAAGCGCTCTCCAAGATGATGGAATGAGCTTCTCCTTGAAAATAAAGAGAAATAACTTAAAATAAGGCTATGGCAGAGCTCAATGAAATCGTGGCGAACAACCTCGCCACTTTACGGAAAAATCGCCACCTCACCCAACAAGAATTGGCCGAACAAATCGGATATAGCGACAAAAGCATTTCGAAATGGGAACTCGGCAAGGCCGTACCCACGGTCGACATCCTCAAAGAATTGGCCGATTTCTATGGAGTGACGATTGACGCCCTTACCACCGAGGGAACGAGCGAAGAGAAAGTCGCTCAAATCGCCCAAAACAAAAATAAGAACAACCAAATCATCATCACCTCGATGGCCGCTTGTTTTGTTTGGTTTACGATGACCGCGATTTATGTCAATGCCGTCATCCAAAAGAAAGATCTCAGCGTCGTTTGGATTGTCTTCGTCTGGGCCGTCCCCATTACTTTTTTCGTCATCGCGGTCTGCGCCCGCTTCTTCTGGAAAAAGTGCTTGACGCTCTGGATTTGTTCTTCCCTTTTCGTCTGGACGCTGTTCTTTGCCGTTTTCCTCCAATACCTCGTGGTCGCCCACGAGAACCTTTGGTTCATCTTCATGGCCGCCATTCCGATCCAGGTGATGATCATCCTCTTCGGAAAACTAAAATAAAGAGACATAATAAAAAGGTTTTGCAGGCGATATTTCTGCAAACCCTTTCTTTTCGTTTAGAAGACGCCTAAATAGTAGTTCTTCTTACCCCGACGGATAATCAGATATTTGCCAAACATCGCCTCGCTCGGTCCGTAGACTTTAGCGGGATCGGCAGCTTTTTCGCCGTTGATTGAAACGCTGTTCTGCTCAATGAAGGTCCGGGCTTGAGTCTTGCTCGGCGCGGCACCGACCGCGACAAGAAGATCGACCAAGTTCTTCGCCCCATCGAGCGGGAACTTCAAAGAACCCAAGAGCTCAACGATCTCGTCTTCGCTCAAGCTGGCAACATCGCCACTAAAGAGGGCACCCGACATCTTGATTGATTCTTCGGCAGCGGCTTTCCCATGGATCTCCGCCGTGACTTCGTAGGCGAGTTGCTTCTGGGCGATTCTTTCGCCAGGATGAGCGATATGGTCGCGAGCGATGTCTTCGATCTCTTCTTTCGGAAGGAAAGTGAGGACTTTGAGGTATCTAACCGCATCTTCATCGGTGCAGTTGATGAAATACTGATAAAGCTGGTAGGGCGAAGTGAGCTTCGGATCGAGGAAGAGAGCCCCTTGCTCCGACTTGCCGAATTTCTTGCCATCGCTTCGCAAGAGAAGATGGGCGGTCATCACCTCGCAGGGAGCATTGTCCCCTTCGAGTTTGCGAATGAGTTCAAGACCCGAGGTCAAATTACCCCACTGGTCGTTGCCACCGATTTGAATCTTGCAACCGTATTTGCGATAAAGCGTCAAGAAGTCGATCGATTGAAGAATCTGATAAGAGAACTCGGTAAAGGAGATGCCCGCTTCAAGGCGCGAGGCAACGATCTCTTTTGAGAGCATGTAGTTAATCGAGAAAAATTTGCCATAGTCCCGCAAGAAATCGAGGGTTGGCATCGGGCCAAGCCAATCATAGTTATTGACGATCATGCCTTTCTCGGGATCGCTTAAATCAAGAAACCGCTCGAGCTGATTCTTGATGCTTTCGGTGTTGGCTCGAAGCGTGTCCTCATTCTGGAGATTCCGCTCCTTGCTCTTGCCCGAGGGATCGCCAATCATTCCCGTGCCACCCCCAACGACGGCGATGATGCGATGCCCAGCGCGCTGAAGGCGCATCAAGGTTGAAATCATCACGAAGTTACCAAGGTGCATCGAAGCGGCGCTCGGATCGAAGCCGCAATAAATCGTTTGTTTTTCGCTCAAAAGTTTGCGGACGTTGCTCTCGTTCGAGTATTGTTCAATCAGCCCGCGGTAATTTAGATCATCAATCACATTTTCCATAAATAACCTCTAACCTAAGGTATTCTACCTTAAAACGACAAAAAGGATGAGCAAAAGAAGCGGAAAAACGCTTTTAAGGAAGCCCCGGTGGGATTTGCTAATAAAAAGGATGGGTTCAGGCCCATCCTTTTGAGAAACGAAACGTACTCTTAGATCAGTACATGTCGTCCATGCCGCCACCCATTCCCGGGGCGGCCGGAGCGGCCGGCTTCTCTTCTTTGATCTCCGTCACCGCGGCTTCCGTGGTCACGAAGAGGGCAGAGATGCTCGAGGCATTCAAGATGGCGCTGCGGGTGACTTTCGTCGGATCCACAATGCCGTCTTTGATCAAATCGACCCATTCGCCAGTTTCAGCGTTGAAGCCGAAACCATCTTTCTGAGCCTTCTGCTTTTCGACGATCTCTTCGGCATCATAACCGGAGTTGTCGGCGATCTGCTTGAGCGGATCGAAGAGGGAATCCATGACGGCATTGATGCCTTTCTGGATATCCGGGTTCGCATCTTTGAGGCTGTTCTTGAGCTCAGCATAGACTTCGGCGAGGGCGGCTCCACCGCCGACGACGATGCCCTCGCTGACAGCGGCTTTCGTCGCGTTGAGCGCATCCTCAATCCGTAACTTTTTGTCTTTCATCTCGCTCTCGGTCTGAGCGCCGACTTTGAGAACCGCAACGCCATTCGAGAGTTTGGCAATCCGTTTGGAGATACCTTTCTTGTCGTATTCCGAAGTCGCAGTCTTGTATTGGGCTTCGAGTTCGGCAATCCGATCGGCCAAATCTTTCTTCGAGCCTTCGCCGCCGACAAGGGTAGTCGTATCTTTCTTGACGGTGACTTTCTTAGCTTGCCCAAGGTCCTGGATCGTGACGTCTTTTAACGCCATGCCAAGATCTTTGCTATAGAACTTCGCGCCGGTCAAGATTGCAATATCCTGAAGGGCGGCCTTCTGAGCATCGCCGAATTCCGGAGCTTTGGTGGCAACGACATTGAAGGTGCCGCGGAGCTTATTGACGATCAAGGTCGAAACGACATCGCTATCGAGATCGTCAGCGATAATGAGAAGCGGCTTATGCGAATCGACGACGCTTTGAAGAAGCGGGACGATGTCATTGATATTGCTGATCTTCATATCGGTGACGAGGACATAAGCGTCTTCGAGTTCCGCTACCATCTTTTCGCGATCGCTCACCATGTAGGGCGAGAGATAGCCTTTGTCGTATTCAAGGCCTTGGCTGACGACGAGTTCGTCTTCCGAAGTCTTCGACTCATCGACGGTAATGACGCCGGATTTGCCGACTTTGTTCATCGCTTGGGCAATCAGTTTTCCGATTGCTTCATCATGCGAAGAGATTGTGGCAATCGCTTCGATATCTTCATTGGTGACAACCGGCTTGCTCTTCTTCAAAAGCTGCTCGGCGACGGCTTTGCCCGCCTTTTCGATGCCAACGCGAACGAAGACCGGATTGGCGCCTTTTTCAACGGCATTGATGCCCCGGTGAATCATCGCTTGGGCAAGGACGGTCGCGGTGGTCGTGCCATCGCCAGCCTTTTCATTGGTCTGATTGGCGACTTCGTAAACGAGCTTGGCTCCCATATTCTGGAAGCTGTTCTTCAATTCGATCTCGCGGGCGATGGTGACGCCATCCTCGCAGATTTCGGGGCTGCCATAGCCCTTGTCGAGCGCGACGTTGCGGCCCTTTGGTCCCAAGGTCACCTTGACAGTGTTGGCCAAAGTATCGACGCCTTGGAGCATCTGATCGCGGGCAGTCTTCCCAAATTTAATCTCTTTTGCCATAGTGATATCTCCTTTTATATCTTTAACTCTTATTTATCTTCGACGATCGCGAGGACGTCTTCGGCTTTGATCAGAAGGTACTTATGCTCGCCTTCTTCATAATCGGTCCCGCTATATTCGCGGTAGATGACCTTATCGCCGACCTTGATGTCTTTGATTTTCATCAAAGTGCCAGCCGAAACGCCTTCACTGACCATTTTGCCCGGGCCCATCGCGATCACGGTCGCGACATTTCCAGTCTTCTTCGGATCGCTTGCCAAGACAATCGAACCGATCTTCTTTTCAGCGGGAACTTTCTCGATGAGAAGATAATCTTGCAACGGCTTAACCATAGTTATTTTTTCCTCCCCTGATTGGGTTACGCTTGTATCTTAATCTTTTCTTTGGCACTGTCAAGACTTGAGTGCTAATACCCTTTTTACAGAACCTTTCAAAATGCCTCTATAGTCGATGAATCTTGGTGCGAGAGGAATTTAAAATTTCTTGAAGATGCTGATTAATTCCTTCGGGGTTTTTACTGAAGTTCCCCTTCAATGCATCGAGCCGTTTATCGTCGCGCTCCCTCCTTTATACTGGAGAGCTCAATGATGGAATTTCATGACTCTTTTTCCTCTTCTTTCCACTCTGTGATTTTTTCTTTCTCGACGGCTATCGCGGCCTTCTTCAGGAAAGAAAGGTCTGTTTTCGGAGGATCAGTCATGAAAAAAGAGATCAAATTAGCCAGGGGACTCAACTCCACAATCTTTCTCAGTGGGAGAGAATCATCACTAAGAAGGCCCCCAGCTCAAACGAAAACGAGCACCATCAGTCACATCTCAACGCGGAATCGTACGACAAAAATCGCCCCGAACGCGAAAATTCTCCTTTAAAAATTCGAAAACGAAAAGAACGAGACGATTGCTCTTAGCACCAATTTAGCGAGGGGAGCCTCCATCACCTTAAAGCCTCTTAAAGCGAAAAAACGCTTGATTTGCAGAGATTTTGCGTAAGATAAGTCCGGAAATAAGGCGTCCACCACGCCCGATATCCTGAGCGATAAGGGTGGATGCCATCGCTCATCCAATAGGAATAATGGGCCACGGCTAAATCGTTAAAGACTTGATCATCAAATAGATTGATAAAGCCAACCTGCCGCTTCTCGGCAATCTTTGCCATCCCTTTCACGAGTTCAGCATAGATCTTGCCATTCATTTCGCTATAATGGGCCCCACTATAGAAGAATAGGGGGCAGTCAAATCGCTTCTTTATGGCAGTGATTAGGGCTTCGATCGCCCCATAGGTCGTGGCGGGATTTTCGTTTTCAAGCGGGGAGCCGAGTTTCTTTTCCTCCCAAGCATCGTTAGTCGAAAGCTGGATGATCACGGCGTCGAATTTGTCCTGTCCCCCATAGGCTTCGGAGCGGATCAAGCGGCTTAGATACGAAAGATCGGCCGGATTTTCTTGGCGAAGCGTCGTTCCCGAGACCGCCTCCTTGACGATGAAGGCGCCATCTTGGGCCGAAAGGTAATCGGCGACCGATTCGTTAACGCTCCGCAGCCCCAAGGTCACGGAAGATCCGAGGAAAAAGAGGCGCTTGTCTTTTAATGGCGAGGAGGGAATCTTCGGGGCTTGAAGCGTGCCCCAATAGGCGTCGTTAGGACCAATTTTCTTGTAGAAAGAGCCTGGATGGCGCATCTCAAAATAATCCATGTTTCTTAACCCAAAAAAGAGGGGATTGCTCCCCTCCTTAGCGTTTTTACTTCTCGCTCGTCGAATTGCGGACGACGAGATGAGCATCAAACTTATAGCTTTTTTCCACCAGATCGCGATTGATGAGGTCGATCAGCATATACATCGCGCGCTTGCCGACCTCGGACATATCGATCTGCATCGAAGTGAGGGCCGGACGGACGATGTTGGCGTACTTGGTGCCAACAAGGGAGAGCACTTCGATGTCTTCCGGCACCTTGAGACCGGCGTCGGTGGCGGCGTTTTCGATCGCAGCTGCGATCGAATCGCGGTAGGCGACGAAATAGCCCTGTTTCGTATGCTCGAAAAATTCGGCGAAATCCGAATAGGTCCGGGTATAAGAATCATCGCAGTTGACGATATGGAACGACTTGTTGAGTTTCTCGTGGGCATCGACGAAGCTCTTTTCGCAATGGGCCAAGAGTCTGCCACCATCGTGAACGTGAAGGAATGTCATCTCTTTCTTGCCGCCTTTGGCATAGTAATCGTTGATGACTTCGGTCAAGAGGTCTTCATAGGAGAATAAGACGCAGCCGACCCGATCACCGGTGATTTTGTTGTTGACCACAATCGTCGGAACGCTGTAGGAATTAATCTTCATGACATCCTCTTCGTCGAGCTCATCGTCGAAGATGATAGCTCCGTCGACGTGGGTCGTGATGACCTTCTCGATCATCGAAAGGGCTTCCTCGTGCGAGTGTGAGGTCGTAAATAAGGTTAAGACAAAGCCTTTTTCCTTCGCTACTTCGGAGATGCCGTTCAGCATGTTCGAGATATAGACATAGTTGGCGGAAGGAATAATGACGCCGATGTTGGTGGTTTTGTTGGTAGCCAAAGCTTGGGCGAGGCCCGAGGGCTTATAGCCTAAGCGTTTAATGGTCTCTTCGACTTTGGCGCGGGTCGTCTCGGTGACGTTGCCTTGCTTGTTGATGACGCGCGATACCGTCGCGAGCGATACCCCAGCCGCTTGAGCGACTTGGTAGATGGTGACACGATCTTTTAGATTATCCATACTTAAATTCTCCTTGCGGATCGATTTTATTGTAATTGAAAATCTGCTAAATACAATGAAAACCTTTTCATATTCTTTCAATATGTTTCCACAAAAGCCATCGG
>JBAYEZ010000045.1:0-7156 GCA_041667485.1 Bacilli bacterium | reverse complement strand
TCCTCCTAGAATGTTAACCGAGGTTAACTTTCCGATATTTATCTTAATGGAACGTGAGTTGACCTGCAAGGGCAACAAAAAAAGAAAGTGCTTTCTTCGTTAAAAAGAGGAAAATGAAAAACGTGGAGAAAACCAGCAAAGCCATTGAAGATTACCTCGAAGCTTTTTTAATGCTCGAGGAAGAAAAAACGCCGCTTGATATTTCGTCGGTCGCCTCTTTACTCAAGGTTTCGATGCCAGCGGCTTCCCAGATGGCCAATGAGTTAAAGGCCCTCGGTTACATCGAGAAAAAGCCCTATAGCGATATTGTCTTGACCGAGCAGGGGCGATTATTGGCGAATACGGTCTATCATCGGCATAAAGTTCTTTGTCATTACCTTATTTCAATCGGAGTTAGTCCTGAAGTGGCCGAAGAAGACTGCTGCCGGATTGAACATGTGATCTCCGAAGAGACTTTTGAAGCCATTGAGAAACAGTTATCCGATAAAGAATAATTGCAGTTTTTGCTCTTTTGAATTTTACATTCTCTATTTTTGGAAAAAAATTAATTCGATAAAAAGCCAACTTTTATTTTATTTTGCAAAAGAATCTTGAATCATTTCCAAAGAGAAGCATAATTTTTCGCGTCTATGGGGTGTGGAGGGTCAAAACATGGCAACTAAGTACACCAAAAAGGATATTCTCGACATGGCGAAGACGGAAAACGTTCAATATGTCCGCCTTCAATTCACCGACATTCTCGGCACAATCAAAGCGGTCGAAATCGCGGTTGGGCAGCTCGACGACGCACTGGAGAACAAGATCATGTTCGATGGTTCCTCGATCGAAGGCTTTGTCCGAATCAAGGAAGCCGATATGTATCTGCGCCCCGATCTCTCGACCTGGATGATTCTGAACTTCGAAGACTCGAGCCATGGAAAGATCGCCCGGCTCATCTGCGATGTCTACACGCCCTATGGCAAACCATTCATCGGCGATCCGCGCTACATTTTAAAACAGACCGTCGCCAAGATGGAAGATGCGGGTTTTGCTAGCCTTAATGTTGGATTTGAACCGGAATTCTTCCTCTTCAAACTCGATGAAAAAGGCAACCCGATCATGGATCCGATCGACCAAGCCTCGTATTTTGATCTCTCACCTGTCGATGGGGGCGAATACGTTCGTCGCGACATTGCCCTCGAACTCGAAAAATTAGGCTTTGTCATCCAGACAGCCCACCACGAAGTCGCGCCGGGCCAAAACGAAATCAACTTCCGTTTCGCCGATGTCGTCCAAGCCTGTGACAACGTTCAGACCTTTAAGCAAGTCGTGAAATTCGTCGCCCATAAAAATGGTTATCTTGCCACCTTTATGCCGAAACCTGTCGCTGGCATGAACGGCAGTGGCATGCACACCAACTGTTCTTTGGCTGACAAAGATGGTCGCGATATTTTCTACGATGAGGCCGATCCGATGAAACTCTCCCTCGTTTGCCGCAAATGGATGACGGGCATCATCAAGCATGCTCGTGGCTTTGCCCTTTTGACCAACCCGATCGTCAACTCCTATAAGCGTTTGATCCCCGGTTATGAAGCTCCGTGCTATGTCTGCTGGAGCGATGCGAACCGTTCCTCGATGATTCGCATTCCTGCCACCCGCGGGCAGTCAACCCGGACGGAAATCCGCTGCGTCGATGCGGCCGCGAATCCTTATCTCGCTTTGACCGCCATCTTGGCCTCTGGTCTCGAAGGCATTCAAACGACCAAAGATGACGAGACGATCAAACCGGTTTATGACAACATCTTTTCTTTGACTGCCGAGCAGCGCGAAGCGCAAGGAATTCCAAATATGCCCGATAACCTCCATGAGGCAATCAGCGAGTTCAAACGGGACCCGCTGATGGCCGAAGTTTTGGGCGACCACGCTTTTGAGAAATATCTCGAAGCGAAGGAGATCGAGTGGGATCAATACCGGACCAAGGTGACCCCTTGGGAGCTCCAGAATTATCTCGCGAAATGATGTGAGGGGCAGCGGTTCAACGCAAGTTGAGCCGTTTTCTTTTAGGGCTTTAGTCTGGCTTTGGTTTAAGATAAGACCATGCGAATCGCGGTGATTGGCGGCGGCGCCTCCGGACTCTATGGCGCGATTGCTCTCAAAAAAAGGCATCCCGAAGCGGAACTCTTCGTCTATGAAAAAGAAGAGAAGATCGCCCGAAAACTCTATGCCACGGGGAATGGGCACTGCAATCTTTTGAATGCCGCAGTCGTGGCCGAAGATTTCAATAATCCCGCCTTCATCGCCCCTTATTTGAAGCGTTATCCTTTTGCCGCTTTAAAACAGACTTTGGCCTCGTGGGGGATCATGACGCTCCGCGAGGGGGATTATGTTTATCCTTTGTCCTATAACGCTGGGACTTATGTCGGTTTCCTTACGGATTTGGCCACGAGTTTGGGCGTTCATTTTTTCACGGGCGTTCGCGTTTTGGATTACAGCCAAAAAGATGGGGGTTTTGTCTTGAAAACCGATGCAAAAACCGCCTCAATGGATTTCGCCTTCGATAAAATTGTCTTCGCTTCTGGCGGCTTATCGACCCCGAAGCTCGGGAGCGATGGATCGCTTTTTCCCCTTTTGGCGAAACGTGGCTATTCTCTCGTTCAGCCTTTACCGGGTTTGGCCCCGATTAAGGTTGCCCATCCTGAAATGCTCAAGGGTTTAAGCGGTTATCGTCATGATGCCAAGGTGAGTTTGCTTTCGAAAGAAGGTAAGCTTCTCTATACGGAACGGGGTGAAGTGCTTTTTAAAGAGGATGGCTTAAGCGGAATCGTTGTCTTCAACGTTGAAAGCGTTTATTGTCGGCTCCGCCAACCCGTCGGCGCAACGATTTCACTCGATTTTTTTCCCGATGAGACTCGTGAAACCCTTGCGGAAGAACTGAAGAACAATCATGCCATCAATCCTTTGTTCTATGGCGAGGCTTATTTTCCCAAGGAAGTCCAAGATCATTTTACTTGGGCGAAGAACTCGGATCATTTCCTCCTTTTGGCCCAACGTCTTAAAAACGATGGCTATCTCATCAAAGCTACTTACGGCTTCGATCATAGCCAGGTGACGGTGGGCGGGGTTAGCATAACTTCGCTCAAACCGAGTCTGGAATCCATCAAAGAACCTGGGGTCTATTTTTTGGGCGAAGTCCTCGATCTAGATGGGTTTTGCGGGGGTTTTAATCTAACGTGGGCTTTATTAAGTGCTCTGATTGTGAGGGATAGTCTATGAAATTTGTCGTCATTAATCTTTTGCTTCCTGTCGGTGCAGACGAGAGCGAGCTGATGATCAAGATTGCCAAAGCCATCCGCCTTCAGCCTTCGGAATTTTCCTATACCATTTTGAAGCGCTCGATTGATTCACGGAAAGGCCAAGTCTCCTTTGTCTATTCGGCGGTGGTGGAGACCGCTCATTACGTCTCGGGCCGCAACGTCTTGGCTTATAAAGAGCCTGATGCGGTTCTGATTCCGAAGTCCCGTCTCAGCGATCGCCCGATTGTGGTGGGCTTTGGTCCGGCCGGCTTCTTTGCCGCCCTCGTTTTGGCGCGCTCTGGCGCCAAGCCGATTGTTCTTGAACGGGGCAAACCCGTCGAGGAACGTTCGAAAGACGTCGAACTTTTAAAGAAAAAGGGCATCCTCAATCCCGAAAGCAATATTTGCTATGGCGAAGGCGGCGCTGGCACTTTCAGCGATGGTAAACTCAATACTGGGGTGAATGATTCCCACAGCAAATTCGTGCTTGATGAATTTGTAAAACATGGAGCAAAATCTGATATTTTAAGTGATGCAATGCCCCATATTGGAAGCGATTATCTCCAACAGGTCGTCAAACGTTTTCGCGAGGAGATCCTTTCGCTTGGCGGGGACATTCTTTTTCAGAGCGCGATGACTGGTCTTTTGATCAAGGGGGATCACGTCGAAGGAGTCCGCTACCGAGATAAAGAAGGTAACGAAAAGACTCTTTCTTCTCGTGAAGTCTTCTTGGCGTTGGGCCATTCGCCGAAAGGTACGATGGTCGAACTGGAGAAAGAGGGATTGCGGGTTGAGCCAAAGGATTTCTCGATTGGCGTTCGCCTCGAACACCTTCAGAGTGAAATTGATGCCGCCAATTATCATAAAGTTGCTCTCAAAAAAGGGCTACCACCTTCGTCCTATAAATCGGTTGCCCATCTTTCTTCGGGAAGAGCGGTCTACTCGTTTTGCATGTGCCCGGGTGGTTATGTCGTCAATTCGTCTTCTGAGGAAAACAGCGTTCTCACCAACGGCATGAGCAACAACGCCCGCGATGGGAAAAACGGCAACGCTGCCCTCTTGGTGAACGTTACTGTCAAAGACTATTTCCACGGCCATCCGCTCGATGGGTTTTTCTATCGCGAAGCCCTTGAAAAAAGTGGTTTTTGCAAGGATAAACCCTATTTTGCCCCAACTGAAAGGGTTGGCGATTTCCTCAAGGGGAAAACCCCGACTGCCTTTGGGAAAATTATCCCGAGTTACGAGCCAGGCGTCTATCTCTCCGACCTCGCAAAATATCTGCCGCCCTTTATCGCCGATTCTTTGAAAGAGGCCATCCCTCTTCTTGGTGAACATCAAGCGTTCTATCAAGACCAAGATGCGGTGATAACGGGTTTTGAGACCCGTTCTTCTTCGCCCGTGAGGATTCCGCGGGATGAGCGGGGCGAGGCCAATATTCGCGGGGTTTATCCCTTGGGCGAAGGTGCTTCTTATGCTGGCGGGATTACCTCTGCCGCCCTCGATGGATTGAAGATTGCGTTGACTCTCTTAAGCCGTTAAAACATCTTTCCTATTTGCTTTCCTTACACTAAAAGTTTCGTCTTCTTCGTAACCCACGATTGACTATCTTTACAAGATAGACTTAAATAATGGGGTTGCCGTAGGCGTTCATTTTGAAACCCGCGGTCTTTAGAGAGAGGTTTACCTATGAAGTATTCCAATACGGCGCGTGTCTTATCGTTTCTTTTTCACCTGATCCTCGTTTTGGCCTTCGGTGTCTTGGGCGTTTACTTCGGCGTCTTCGTTGTTCCGTTCCTCTTTGATGAAACCATCCGCGGGAATTTTATTAATGATGCAATCCGGGGCTTCGCTCCGACCCTCGACATCGCGTTAGCGGTGCTGGGCCTTTCGGTTTTCATCATCAGCCTTTATGGTTTGATCCAAGCGGCCAAAGGTCTGCGGGATCCGAACAATGATAAGGTTGTGGTCAAGAGTTTCACCGCTTTTATTGCTGATGGCTACGTTGCTTCGGCTTTCTTCGCCGCCTGCGCTTTCCTTTATTTCGATACGATTGCCAATGGCAAGATGGCTTTTGCCATTGTGATGAGCGTCTTATTGATGATTATTTTCCTTATTGCGACCAACATCCCGATGTATCGTCTTTTTGAAGGCAAAGAAACCACCGAACAATTGGTTGGTCTTTCTCTCGCTGCCGCCATCGGCTTAGGCTTAATTGGTATCATGAATTTTGCCGCCTTAGTTAACTGCTTGATCGTTACAAATCGGACGACTATGTCGTGGGGTGGAAATTTTGCCGCCCAGTTAGCGACAGCGGCAGGCACCAACCTTGTTGCTTCGGGTTTCATGATCGCTTCGGCCGCGTTGATTGGCAAAAAAAGTGCGGCGGATAAAAAAGCCGTTTCGCTTGGCGGATATTTCACCAGCGGTGCTCTCTTCTTCGTTGGGGCGGCCCTCATCAGCGCTGGCACAATGGATTTGATTTGGCACGCGGATAAATATTATGTTCACCTTAATAGTTACAATTATGCTTTCACCGGCTGGGGCTATGGTGTTATGAACATTGTGCTCGGTGGCTTAGCCATCATTGGTACGGTGGTCTTTGCGATCGTGACATACAACGAAAGCAAGAAGACGGCTGTCAAAGCCTAATTTGTTTCTTTTTTTATTAATAAATCGGCTTCAATTCGAGGCCGATTTTTGTTTCTGTTCTTTGAGCGCTTCCTTGGAGAGGAAGTTGCGGATGACATGATATTCGTTATAGAAGGTTAAGGTCGGAGCGTCGGGTTCTTCCATCTCGGCGAGGAGCCGTTGCATCGCGTCCTCGGGGACGATTCTTTCTTTCGCTCTCATTTGATTCTGCAAAAGGCAGATATCATAAGGAATGTCGAAGCGAATCAAGACATGTTTTTCGAATGCCGGAGTCAATTCAGCGTACATCCGCCGGTATTTGTTTTGCAAGTTCGTCGCATCGGCGATTACCGTTACGTTCTCCATCGTTTCGGCATAGTGGTTAATCCTTTCAAGGAAGGTATCCCACACTCTTTTTTCATTGCGGAAATCGTTGACAGCTCCGTAAAATTCGAGCCGAATTTCATCGCTGGAAACGATGAAGGTATTCATGTGCTCTTTTTGGTATTTCTTGGCCCAAGTGGATTTGCCGCTGCCGGGAATCGCCGAAAGCACAATCAGAGTTCGCATATTGAATACTATATTCTTTATCCCTGAGTGGAACAACGACAAAAAGCGAAACTTTTTTCCTCTCTTTTTCTCTTCGCTTTTTTCAAGAAAAAAGGGGGGAAGAAATTCGTTTACTTCTTCGGTAGCAAACCTTTTATATTTGCATCCTTAAATCGAGCCAGCGAAACGTGGAAGGGTAATTTTTAAAAATCTCCCGCAAAACAGCCTCCAATTTTTTCGCGTGAGCCACAAATAAGGATTAAGATAAGAGCATGAAATCCCTCGCGAGGCTTTTCCGTTACGGTCCGGGTCCTTCTTCATCGCATACCATCGCCCCCGCGATTGCGGCCCGCTCCTTTCGTTCCTTAGCCGAAGCGGTTGGCGTCGATCATTTTCGGGTGACACTTTATGGCTGCTTGGCTTTGACGGGTCAAGGCCACAAAACGGATTTGGCTGTCACCGAAGCCTGCGCTCCTTATCCCGTTGAAGTGATTTTCGATGTGGCAACCCGCGTTGTTCATCCTCTTTCGCTTTGCTTTGAAGGTTTTAAAGGCTCCGAAATGGTTTTAGCTCGACACTACGCTTCTCTCGGCGGGGGCGAAGTGACTTCAACCGATGATGAGTCGGTTTGCGAGAAAGATATTTATCCGTATCGGAATCTCGAGGAAATCAAATCCTTCATGGCGGCGAACAAGATTGTCTCGATG
>JBAYEZ010000044.1:0-7195 GCA_041667485.1 Bacilli bacterium | reverse complement strand
CTTTTTGAGAATCAAAGTCGAAGCGCTTAAGAAGGCCCCCGTCGAACCGGCGGAGACCACCCCGTCGGCCTTTTCGGAAAGGACGGCCTCGATCGCTTTCACCATCGAGGAATCTTTTTTCCGCAAGACTTCGAGAGCGCCCATCTCCATGCTGACAACGTCATCTGCCGGGATGATCGTAAAATCTTTCATGTCGGCGAGTTCGCCTTGTTTTCCAACCAAAATCAGGGAGCAATCGGGGTGAACGGAATGAAATATACGGACCGCTTCTTTGCTCATAGCGCTCCCGAGATCGCTCCCCATCATATCAATGACTAATTTGCTCATCCTTTTATCCCTCCGCTAGTATAGCGGTCTTTCGTCCACTTATCTACGCTCCGAAACTCCCTTTGCCCTCTTTCTCAGCCGCGTAAAGAATGAGGCGATAGTCAAAATTATCTTTCTGTTTCAGAATCGCCGCGGCGTCATCGCGAGCGCATTCGAAGATCTTGAAATCATCGATCATGTTCGCGTAGGCGAAATTCGGCAAACCGCTTTGCTTGAGACCTGCCAATTCACCCGGGCCGCGGAGGCGAAGATCTTCTTCGGCGATTTTAAAGCCATCATCGGTCGAAAGAAGAATGTTGAGTTTGCTCTTTTCTTCCTCTTCTTCCTTGCCAGAAAGGGCTAATATGCAGCGGGCTCTCGTCCCGTCGCGGCCAATCCGACCCCGCAACTGATGCAAAGAGGACAAAGCGAAATGGCTGGGCGAATAAATCACCATCAAATTCGCTTCTTTCACATCGAGGCCCACTTCGATGAGCGAGGTGGCGACCAGAATTGGGCAGATCCCGCTTCGGAAGGCCATCATCGCGACGTTCTTGCTCTCTTCGTCCATCGCCCCGTGCATCATCGCGACTTTGTTCGGGTAGGCTTTTTTGTAGCGTTCCGCCACCTTCTTGACCGAGGTGTCGCTTTCCTCTCCGCTCCCCTCAATCTGCGGCACGACGATATAGACCCGATGGTTGCTCTTTAAGGAAGCGTCAATCGCTTGGGCAAGCGCCTCGTCCCCCGAATTCATCATCTCGGTTTTGACATTCCGTTTCCCTGAGGGGAAGGCGGTCAAAGACGAGACGTCGAGATCGCCATAGATCGTCAGAGCTAAACTTCGAGGAATCGGGGTGGCCGACATCATGAGGAGGTCGGCGTGCTCGCCTTTATCGAGAAGAAGAGTCCGCTGATTCACGCCGAATTTATGCTGCTCATCGATGATGGCGAGCCCTAAATAGGCATAGCTGACGCCTTTAGAGAACAGAGCGTGGGTTCCAATCACGATGTCGAGGGTGCCGTCCTCAAGGTCTTGGAGAACGTTGTGACGCTCCTCGGCGCTCATCGCTCCGACCAAAAGACCCAATTCGACGTGGGTGCCAGCAAAGAGTTTGGTCAAGGTATCGTAATGTTGCCTGGCCAACGCATCGGTCGGTGCCATCAAAGCGGTCTGCTCGCTCCGCAGATGATTGGCGTAGGCCAAAAGGGCGGCCACGAGGGTTTTGCCCGTTCCCACATCGCCTTGGAGGAGACGATACATCACGTGGGGCGAATCCATATCGGCGAGTCCATCGTCGAGAGCCGCCCTTTGATCGGCGGTTAATTTGTAGGGTATCGTCGATATGAACTGTTCGAGTTTCGCGCGGTCCACCACCCGGCGCCGGTCCTTCAAAAGCGCCCTATTCTCCCCACGGACGATCTGACTCTTTAAGGAAAACAAGAGGGCTTCTTCGTATTTGAGAACCCGCAAGCCTTGGCGGACGTCCTCAAGGCTTTGGGGGCAATGGACTTTTTCGAAGGCTTCGTAGCGGGATAGCAAACGGTATTTCCTCATGTAATCATCGGGGATGAGATTTGTGACTTTGCCTTGAAGATAGCGAAGACAGCGTTTGACGAGGCTCACGTAAGCATGATTGGGGATAGTGGCAGGCAAAGAATAAAGGGGTCGGAGAGCGTTCTCCGCTAAAACTTGACCTTTGACGATATTGATGAGGGCGAGGCTATGGCGCTTCTTTTCATAGACGCCACTCAAGGTGTAGGCTACCCCCGTTTGAAGGAAAGAGCCCAAATAAGCTCGATTCCAAGCTTCGACCAAAAAGACTTCGCCGGCGCTCGTTTCAAAAGAAAAACGATAGAGCACCCGATGGGCGAAACGAAGGGGCCGCGGGGCGGGGCCGCTCAGATGACCAAGCAAAACCAAACGCTCTTTGTCGTCATAGACGTCTTTGCGGGGCGTATAGGCGAAGTTCTCATAGCGGCGCGGCAGATGTTCGAGCACCTGAAGCGGAGTCGTGATGCCCACTTGGGCAAGCGCCAAATTAAATTCGGGGGATTTGCTTAAAGGCATAAGGGTATTTTACCATGTCAAAAGGAAGAGAAAACCGCGAAAAAAGGAGGGCCAAACCCTCCGATTATTCGAGGCCGACAAGGAAACTATAGACTGGCTGGCCACCATTTCTGACATCGAGGTCGAGCGTCGGGTATTTCTTTTGAAGATCGGCGGTGATTTTCTCACCGTCTTTCTCGGCGATATCCTGACCCATGATGATGGTGAGGAGGCTGGCCGAATCGCTCATCAAATCATCGACGAGGTCATAGAGGGCTTCGAATTTGTCTTTGACACAGCTGACGATGCCTTTGTCGTCCTTCATCGCCATATAATAATCCTTGGTGATGTGGACCCCTTCGATATCGCTATCCTTGATCGCGTAGGTGATCGAGCCGGAAACCACGCTCTTGAGGGCGCTCTTCATCGCTTCATAGACGTCTTCGCTCGAGCCGTCGGGCGAGAACTGCATGCAGCTCACGAGGCCCTGCGGAATCGTCTTTGAAGGGATCACGCGGACGGAGATATCGCTATTTTCGAGGACATCGCAGGCTTGTGAAGCCGCCATGACGATGTTCGAGTTATTCGGAAGGATAAAGACGTTCTTCGCGTGGCATTTCTTGATCGCTTTGAGGAAATCCTCGGTCGAGGGGTTCATCGTCTGCCCACCCGAAACGAGAACATCGACGCCGAGTTCTTTGAACATCTCATCAAGACCGGCGCCGCTCGAGACCGCCACGAGAGCGAAGTCCTTGAGCGGCTCTTTGCTTTCTTCTGCTTTGGCTTCTTTGCCCCGCGTGATGATGGCCGCCATGTCGGTCGCGATGTTGCCGCGCGAAATATTCTCGTGCTCTTCCGACATATTCTCGATCGTGATGGTCAAAAATTCGCCATAGTTCTGAGCATAGTTGAGCATCGAACCCGGATTGAGGGTGTGGACGTGGACTTTGACGATATCCTCGTCCCGGACCAAAACGAGCGATTTGCCATGGGCCGCCAAAAAATTCTGGAATTTCTTTTCAATGAAGGGCTTCTTCCCATCTTCCGATTTGCCTAAACGCAAGATGAACTGGGTGCAATAGCCATACCCTTCCTCATCTTCCGAAAGTTTGGCGCCCGCGTAGGAATTCGCGGTACCAAAAATCGAGGAGACGCTCTCTTCAGGGGCGTTTTCATTGCGCTCGATGAACTTGCCTTCGGCGGCTTTGCTCATGCCTTCGAGGACGACGCAGAGACCCGCGCCGCCGCTATCGACGACGCCCACCTGTTTTAATATCGGCAGCAAATCGGGCGTATGCTCAAGCGAAACCTTCGCTTCTTTGAGCAAAATGGCCAGAGCTTCTTCGATCGAGGTGTCTTTTTTAATCTGGTCGGCCAAAGCGCTCGAAGCCTCGCGGATGATGGTGAGGATGGTGCCTTCAACCGGCCGCATAACGGCTTTGTAGGCGACCTCCTTGCCACGGATGAACGCATCCGAGAGCTCGCGGGTCGTCACGCTTTCTTTGTCTTTCATTCCTTCGGCGATGCCACGGAAAATCTGCGAGGTGATAACGCCAGAATTGCCGCGAGCGCCCATCAAGAGACCTTTGGAGAAAGCACTGGCGATCGAAGAGCAGGATTCATCGTTCTTGTTCTGGATTTCTTTGGCCCCGGAGGTCAAAGTCAAATTCATGTTCATCCCCGTATCCCCATCGGGGACGGGAAAAACGTTAAGCTGATCGATTTCCGGATAATGGTTATAAAGATTGTTCGCTCCAGAAAGGAAGAGCTGTTTTAGTTGCTGGCCGTTAATACTTTTCATGATTATGCGATTTCCTTGATATCTTGAACAAACACGTTGACCTTCTTGAACGGAATCTGGAAGGTCTTCTCGAGGACGTAAGTTTCTTTTTTCTGCAGTTCGAAAATGACCTCGGTGATTTTGACGCCATAGGCCACGACGACATAGACGTCCACTTCATAGGCATTTTTCACTTTTTTGCAGTAAACGCCTTTGATGTAATCGTCTTTCTTTAATAGCTCGTTAATGTTGTCGGCCAGCGAATTTTTGCTGGCTAAACCAACAACCCCGTAGACTTCAAGGGCCGCTTCACCGGCGACGTTGGCGATAGCTTCCATCGAAACGTTGATGGCGCCGTAAGGAGTTGATTTATCAATGACCATAAAGTGTAATCAAAAAAATGAGTTGCCCCTATTGCGGTTATTATCGCACGGGGAGAGATAAAAAGCAAAAAGTGTAACGAGAGACGACTTTGAAAGGAAAATCAAGGGCAGGCGCGGATTCTTTTTCTTTCCCACTCATCCGTCAAGAAGAGCAGAGCGAAGGGAGGCAAACTTGCCAAAAAATATCCGAAAAAGCCCCAAAGCGAAGGAACATGGAGAGATCCAAGAATCAAACACGAGAATTGATCCCCGAAACCGGAAGCCAGATAGGGGCATTCATTCCGAAGTGTTATTTACCAAGTGATTTTTTTAAAGACTGCAGCATCCTCAAACTCTCCCGGAACATCGTCATCATCATGAAGAACCCCAGGCATGCCATAAACTCTACGAGACGACAAAAAGCGTTGAGCTTTCCAGCGAACCGGCATCTTCAAAACGACGAGGGCGAAGAGGGTTGGCAAAATAACCAGAAGAGTTTCCGCTTGGCTCAGAAACAAAACCAGTTTGAGGATAAAAGTTCGTTTCTTCATCGCGAATTTGCTGATTTTGATTATTGGTCCGATAAATCACGGCAGATCCCGAAATCAAGAAAGCGCCGATAAGGCCCAAAACCAACGAAACCATTCCTAGTTTTCCCCACCGATGCAAAGCCCGTTCCCCAAAAAATAAACCCGCCAGACAAAACGAAAAGAAAATGGAGGTCAAGGCAACCCTTGACCTCCAGGGAGAACGTCTTTATTTTTTCGGCTGTTCGATCGCTTTGGCGCCGGCTTTCGGATCTTTGATGACTTCGGCAATCGAAGTTGCCACCGAGGCGATGTTCGCCATGTCGCTTGGGATGATGATCTTCGTCGCCTGCCCATCCGCCACTTTGGCGAGGGCTTCGTAATAGCGAAGGGTCAGCACCGATTGATCGGCACCGGCTTCTTTGAGGTTTTTGAGGCCTTCCATCTCGGCTTCGCGAACAATCTTGATGCCATCGGCTTCGGCGGATTTGAGATTTCGTATGCTTTGGGCGTCGCCCTCGGCTTGGAGAATCTTGGCTTGTTTCTGGCTCTCAGCGTCGAGAATCATCGACTCTTTCTTGCCTTCGGCGACGAGAATCGCAGATTGTTTCTCGCCTTCGGCCAAGAGGATTTTCTCTCGCTTTTCCCGCTCAGCCCGCATCTGGCGTTCCATCGCCTCGCGAATGTCTTGCGGCGGCAAGATGTTCTTGACCTCGACTCGGTTGACTTTGATGCCCCAAGGGTCGGTTGCCTCGTCGAGAATCTGCCGCATCTTGTCATTGATGATGTCGCGCGAAGTCAGGGTGCCATCGAGATCGAGACCGCCGACGATGTTGCGGAGGGTGGTCGCCGAGAGATATTCGATGGCCTCAATCGGATTTTCAACGCCATAAGCATAGAGTTTGCTGTCGGTCACCTGGAAGAAGATGACGGTATCGATTTGCATCGTGACGTTATCTTTGGTGATGACGGATTGGGGATCGAAATCCTTGACTTGTTCCTTCATCGAGATCATTTTGCTGATGTGATCGATAAAGGGAATGAGGAAATGGATGCCCACCCCCCAGGTCGCGTGATAAGCGCCGAGCCGCTCGACGACGGCTTTTTCGGTTTGTCTGATGACGCGGATGTTGCAGACGAGGATCAGCAGGATGATAAAGACGACGATACAGACGACGAGAATCGCAATTTGCCCACCATTCATTGTTCTTTTTCTCCTTCGGTGTCATTCACTTTTTTGACAATCAGCTTATTGCCGGAGACCGCCAAGACTTCGACGATCGAACCGGCGGGGATCTTCTCTTTGTCGTCCTGGGCGATCGCCGTCCAACGGACATCGTTAATCTTGCAGACCCCATGGTGCAAGAGATCGATTTTTTCGACAAGCAGTCCTTTCTTGCCTTTCATCTCATCGATATTGCTGCTCACGAGATCACGCCGGAGGTACTTATGGACCAACGGACGGAAGCAGAGCAAGCAGGCGATCGAGATCGTCATGAAGATGACAAGCTCAACCCACCAAGCGACATTGGGGAAGAGCGAGACGATAAGGGCGACGAGCGCGCCAGCGGCAAACCAAACGCTGACGAGGTCGGTCCCAACCGCCTCGATGATAAGGGCGAGGACGAAGACGCCGAGCCAAATGGCCCACATCCATGTTTCCATAGGTCAATTGTCCCCCTTTCCCGTCTTAATGAGAAGCAGATTCTCCTCTTCTTTCCACTCCGTCTCGTAGGCTTGCGCCTGAACCTTAAGCGTAAGATGGGCAGCTTTGGCGATGCTCCTCATCAACTCGCGCCCACAGATCCGCGAATAACTCTTCTTAAGGGCGATATCCTGGAGCCGGCTTTCATCGAGATCGCCTCGGAGCACCCGTTCTTTCGAAAAAGGCTGAATGACAATATTCCCTTTCTCGTCGACTCCGACTTGGGTCTTATAGGCATAAGCGAAGGGGACCGAAGCCAGGGCGTTGAGAGTGATGTAATTTGCCGTGAGCGAAGCCTGCCCCGTTCTTTCTTTGGCGTCAAACCAGGTGATTTTCATCGCCTCACCTCCTTTTGTCTGTTCAATTTTGCACACGTTTGCAAGTTTTAGCAAATGTTTGCAATGTTAAGTGGAATAAAAGAAAAGGAATGAGTCCAATCCATCGGACTAATTCGCGAAGTATTAAATT
>JBAYEZ010000043.1:0-7303 GCA_041667485.1 Bacilli bacterium | reverse complement strand
TGACTCACGTCTTTTTGGCCTTTTTTATCGGCAACCCTTTTCAAGGTCAACTTTTCTTTGCCTCTTCATAGAAGAGGGGTTATCATCGCTACGGGAAGAAAAACGATGAAAAGAACCCGATTTCAAACGAAGGTGATGCTTATCCTCGCTCTTGGGGGCGTGGTTGTTTTGGAAAGCTGCGGCAAATCCTTGACGCGGAGCGGAGCGATGAGCCTGCTCGAAAGCATTGCGGATCACGTGGGGGAAAAGGATTTTACCATGCCGACATCCTACAGCGTTGAGTTCGCCGAAAAAGGGAATGATATCATTGATGAAGCAACCGCAGGGACGAAACTGAACGGCAGCGTCACCCAAAGCGTGAATTTTTCCTTTGGTGACTCCTATTACCACTCGAGCGTCAGCGTGAGTGGCAAGACCTCGCCGGCGACCACCTTGGCCTATACGAGCGAAAACTGGGTCTATGTCGACATCACCCAAGCCTCGGGCGCCACCCTCTATTACCTCATTGAGGCAAGCTGGGATGGAACGAAAGACGACGACAACAACAAAACGTATACCTTGACCAGCTGCCCTTCGCTCGAAGACGCCAGCAAAGCCTTTTTGAATCAGAGCGCCGTGGCCAAAGAGGCCAAGCGGCGCGATGCGCTTTCGGAAACGCCCAAAGCCCTCAAAACCCTCTTAGGCCAATTTGATCAATTGGTCGTGAAAAAAGAGGAATACTCGACGACGGGTGATTACGATATCGAGGCCAGCGTGGCCTATCAGTACCCGCGGAGCATCGAAAGCGCGTCGAGTTTGGGCGATGCCGCCGCCGTTCCGACCTACCGCGAGAAAATCGAAATCAAAAACTCGCTCTTATTGAGCTCTGAGACCGGGACCGATACCCTTGAAACCAGCACCAGTTATTCCTGGAATGGCTACAAGCCATCGAAGCCAGATCTCAGTTCCTACAAAAAAGATTCTTCCGCTTCCTAAGGAGAACAAGGATGGACTATCAAATCTTGGCTGGCGCCGTCTGCTTCACGAGCGGTGAGCATAAGCTTTATCTCGATTTGTTAAGCGAATACACCCTTCGGGTTTATCGCGATCCGACCCACCTTTCGCCCGTTTTAGGTGAGGTGCGTTTGCCAGCGCATTACACCCTTGAGGCCTTGAATGACGGCTACCTGTTGAAGACCAGCCGCTTCATCGTCAAAGTGTCGCTCGCTCTTTTCTTAAGTTTCTCCACCCCCGAAGGCCGGCCGCTCGCCGAAGAGATTGAGCCGCTTCCTTCGCCAAGACGCCCCGAGAACCCGAATGTTCTTTCCGCCGCTGAAGGCCACCCTCTCGTCAATGGCCTCGCCTACGCAAATGCCCACCACTTCGCCCTTCACGAGGATGAACGCTTTTATGGTCTCGGCGATCATATTTCCCCATTAGACAAACGCGAATACCGCTTCATCAATTACAACACCGACTATCCGCAAGCTCACGAAGAGAGCGTTCCTTCTCTCTATAAGGATTTCCCATTCTTCCTCGTCAAGCGCGGTTCGTTATCCTTTGGCTTCTATGTCGATAACTCCTATGCCAAAGTCTTTGACTTCGGCACCAATCAGAAAAGCTATTTCTTCGCCGATAAAAAAGGCGATGACGATTTCTATTTCATCTATGGCCCGACCCCGAAAGACGTCGTGAGCGAGTATGCTCGTCTATTAGGGCGCGCTCCGCTGCCCCAGCGTTGGAGTTTGGGCAACCAACAGTCGCGTTGGAGTTACGCAAATGAAGAGGCGGCTCTCGCCGTCGTCGAAGGCTACGAAAAAGCCGACATTCCGCTTGAGGCGATCCATCTCGATATCGATTACATGGAAGGCTATCGGATTTTCACCGTTTCTTCGGAGCGGTTCCCTGCCTTCAAGGATTTTGTTGATGGGCTAAAGAAAAGGGGGATCAAAGTCATCACGATCCTCGACCCCGGTACCAAAGTCGATCCGGCGTACCCGATCTACCAAGAAGAAATCAAAAACGGCCTCGTCGCAACGCTCGACGGCAAACCCTATGTCAATGCGGTCTGGCCAGGCGACAGCGTCTATCCCGCTTTCAACGAGAGTAAAGTCCAAGTTTGGTGGGCCGATAAAATCGCCGCTTTCGTCAAGACTTATGACATCGCAGGCATTTGGTGCGATATGAATGAACCCGCCTCATTTAAAGGACCTTTGCCCGACGATGTTGTCTTTGGCAAAGCCCTCCACGAAGAGATTCATGATCTCTATGGCCACTACATGGCCAAAGCCACCTACGATGGCTTAAGGAAAGCCGACACGAAGCGGCCGTTCGTCATCACCCGGGCTTGTTTTAGCGGCACTGAGCGTTATTCGACGGTCTGGACGGGCGACAACCAATCGATTTGGAGCAACTTAAGGAATTTGATCGCCCAGGAGATTTCTTTGGGCTTATGCGCGATGCCTTTCATCGGGAGCGACGTCGGAGGCTTCGGCGGGGATTGCCCGTCCGAACTGATGAACCGTTGGATCGAAACGGCCGTCTTCTCGCCTTTGCTTCGCAATCATTCGTCCTGCGGCTCGATGTTGCAAGAACCCTATCGTTACGATGAAAAAACAATCAGCAACTACCGTAAATGGGTCTATTTCCGTTATCGGCTTATCCCGTATATCTACGATCTTTTCTATGAGCAGACCCAGAATGGGCTCCCACTCATCAGGCCGCTTTTCATGGAATATCCGTTCGATCCTTCGCTAGAGACGATCGGCGACGAATTCATGTTTGGCTCCTCCCTCCTCGTCGCTCCGGTGGTGGATGCGGGCGTCCGTGAGCGCCTCGTGAATTTCCCTCAGGGCAAATGGTATCCCTTCCAGGGCGGGGATCCCCTTTCGGGCTCTCAGAAGCAGGAATGCCCGCTCGATGAATGTTTGATCTACGCCAAAGAAGGGGCGGTCATCCCGCTTTACCCCTCGTTGACCAAAAACCTTGACAGTGAGCCCGAGGAGCTGATCCTCCGCCTTTTCCCCGGCAATGGTTCCTTCCTCCATTATCAAGATAATGGCAGCGACTACGCCTACGAAAGAGGCGAGTACAATCTCTATCTTTTCACCAACACGAATGGCTTGCTTTCGCTTAAGTTTCTCCATGAGGGTTACCCGAAGTATAAGCGCATTCGCGTGATTTCTTCTTTGGGCGAATCCATCCTTACTTTCTAAGGGCGCGAGCCTCTTTTTCTGAAGGAAAAAGAACAAAAATCATCTTCTTCATTTTTTTCGTGCGGATTCTTCCTGATTGTGCTATCTTAGTTCGGCACGGAGACGTACCCAAGTGGCCGAAGGGGGCAGGTTGCTAACCTGTTAGTCGGGGGTTACCCCGAGCCCGAGTTCAAATCTCGGCGTCTCCGCCATATAGCAAAAAAGCCTAGATAATATCTAGGTTTTTTATTTTTTTTGCGTACCACGTTTACCCCAGCAGATGGAGTAGAGGCTTCTTATAGAATAAGAAAGCGAGAACCGACCTCATTTGCCAAAAATCCCCCTTTTGCCAAAACCATCGGAAATGACGTTCTTCTCGTCCGGGAATTCCTGGGAGTAGGTGGCCAGCGAAGTGGTCTCGTTGTCGCCGAACCACCCCGCCACGAGATGAACCGAATCCCGGTGCGCAGGAGGTTTGACGCGCGGCTGTGCCGGAGCTCGTGCAGGCGAAGGGGCCTAAGGCCGTCTTGGGCGTCGCGAAGATCTGCCTCCCGGCGGACGTCTTCACGCACACGATCCGGGATATCGTGAAGGACTCTTTGGAGAAATCCGACCATTTGAGGGCGAGGCACTCCGAGATGCGGATCCTGTAATCGACAAGAAGCGAGAAAAGGAGCCTGTCGCGGAGGTCTTCGCTGACCGAAAGAAACGCTTTCTCCTGATCCAAAGACCAAACATGGTAAACGTGCTCCTTCGGAACGAAGGACTTGAACCGGAAAAGGCGGTCGGCGGAAAGCAGGGGAATCTTTGGCTTCTATTGCACGGATCATTATCGGGCGCTGAAGGGGCCGACGAAGTCTTGAAAAGCGAGACGGGCCTTGCAGTGACGAAAGAGGATTGGCTGGCCTCGTTTGAACCTTCCTCAAAAAGAGTTTGGGCTACGTCTTTTATTCAAGTGGCAAGACAAAGAGCAAAGTCTATGCTCCTTTTTGCCGCGTCTTAAGCAAAAAAAGACCCCACTTATTTGGTGACGATACCCTATAATTTATCTTTCTTTAATCTTGACGCCACTAACGGCGTCATCGGTGCCGATCCTGCCGTCGGTTCATGGATTCTAATCGGGCATTCTCGCGGCGCGATAATGGTGGTGCCTATGCCGCCACGAGCAATTCGTATTTGAATGGTATCGTATTTTGCTGCATATCCACCGGACAGTTTAAGCCGAAGCCCTCGACAAGGCATGACGATTTATGGGGGCGAAAAGGAGACGATGAATCGACAGAAATACCAAAAGGCTTATTCGTTATTGCCGCTTAACGACAAAGCGATCGTAATTGCGGGTAGCAACCCTGCATTCTTCGGGGTTTATGGCGAACAAACGAGGGAGGAAAACGATGATTATCTCCGCTGAGCAAATCGAAAAAGCGTTGATGTCATCGCCGCTTATTTCGAAAAATAAACCTTGACATTTTGGGTGATGAAAGAGGGGTTAAAACCCGTGACAAGGACTTATTCAGAATTTATCTTTAGATAAAACCTTTCTTGAATCTATTGCTTTTTAGCGGCTTTCGCGTTAAATTATACACGCAAAAAGGAGCGATTCATCATGAACGCTAAAAAAGTTTCTTCTCTTCTTCTCTGCGGTGCTGGTTTCGCCATGTTAGCCGCCTGCTCAGGCAAAGGCGTTACCCGTGCGGATGCCGAGACTCTTCTCACTAATATGGATACGGCCATCAAGGCTGATTCCTTCGTTACTCCGACCAAGGTCACCGTGACCACCGCCTCGAGCGTCGCCGAATATTCGAGCGATGATTTCTTCGCCCACAAGAAATTCAATGCCGCTTCGACCTACACCGATGCGAACAGCAGCAAGGTGAACGTTGCCGTCAACACCGAAGCTTGGGTCTATGTCAAAGACAGCGTCGCTATCTATGCTGTCGATGATGGTTCGAGCAAGAAATACGTCGAGGGCGAAGTCGAAGTGACCAAGGCCATTCCGACTGCGAAAGTCACCGGTCAAGTCACTTCGATGAAGGGCAGCCCGGCCTATATCTGCAGCTATCTCAAGAAGTTCGACAACCTCACCAGCACAAGCAATTATTCTGGCGTCACTGCCGGCGCGACCGACAAAGGCTCGATCATGGGCATTAAAGACGAGAACTATACCTCCAGTGGTGCGGGTTATCTCGATGCCAAGTGGACCTCGGTTTATCCGAAGGAGACTCCGGCCGATGAGCCGCTTGAATATAAGTACGAAAAGAACATGCTTACTTACACCAATAACGGCAAGAGCAACGCCCATACCGCTTATAACTGGGGCACTGCGGCTGTCAGCACGATCGATATTTCGAAGTTTACCAAAGTCGAAGCGACCGACATTTCCAACTACGCCGCCATCGTTGCCGAAGCGATTGCTCTTATCTGATTCGATGTCTATCGATTGACGGGGATGCTCCGCAGGGGGCATCCTTTTTTTCAAAGAAAAAGGACGGATCTTCTTGACAATCCGTCCTTTCTTTCTGATTTTAGGCTAAACGGAGCCCTAACTTTTTTAGTGACTCGTCGGAGGCGAAATCCACGATTTGCCGATAGGAGGTGAAACTTTCTTTCTTCAAGACGCGGTGCATTTTGTTGATCATGGCGTCGCTTTCGGTCGCGGCGTAGTCGTAGTCCTCATTTTTCGAGCCATTCATCTCCTCTTGGAGAAGGATCAAGAAGGCGCGGCGGAGAAGCGAAAGCAAGGAAGGCTCAACCCAATAGGAGAACGTGGTGGTTGGGCTCTTTTTCTCTAAGCTGCGCATCCGAAGATAAAGGGGCAGGCCATCTTCGGGCAGATGCCAAAGATCGACGAAAGCGTAGTCGCAATGGTCTTTGCCCATCCGGCTGGCGTAATGAAAGGCGTCCTCTTCGATGATTCGCAGTTTTTCTTGGTGGGGGAAGAAAGGGAGGATCCGCTTTTTGAAGTAAGCGATCAAGGTCGGATCTTTTTCGATCACGACCATCGCCGTCACGTTCTCTTTCTTTAAACATTCATAAGCGTAATAACCTAAGCCAAGGCCAAAGGTGATGACCTTGCCATGGGCTTCCGCGATCTGGTTCTTCATCGTGTTGATTTCGTGGGGGGTGACGCTCATCCAAGTCCGGCCATTTTGGGCGAGGGCAAGGAAAGGGAAGTCACTTTTAAAGAAGCCGAAACGAGTCGTTTCTTCATAGGTGTGGGGGTCGATGGCGAGCTCATCGTAGACGAAACCCTCGTTCGGCGCGTAGTGGTCATAGAAAAGGGACCAGCCCTTGCTTTGAAAGGCGGTGGGTTTCACATTTTGGTGATAGTCATCGCGGAGAAAGGCTGTCGGATCGATTTCGTGGATTAAAAGCGGAGTCTTCGCCTCATTGACGGGGGTCTTCTTCTCGAGGATCGCGTTATAGCGGTCCGCTTTTTCCATGTTGCGTTCAAAAACGCGAAAGAGCCCGTCCAACTTTTCTCGATCGGCATTATTCAAACTGATTCTCATGGATTCCTCCGCAAAAAGCCTTTATTTGGCTTGATAAAACTCTTTTGCTCTCGCGGGCAACTGCGGCCTTTTCCTTATTGCGATCGAAGGCGACGCCATCATCGGGCTTGACGCCTTCGGGGCGGAGCAGGGCGGTCCAGGCTTCTTCGAAAGTCCGGATCATCAGGTTCTGTTTGGTTTTGAAATGAACGAAAATCGCCGGCTCGGAAATGCCGACCCGGTGGGCTGCTTCCTTAGTCGAAATGGCTGCGATGCCGTTCTTGCAGGTGCGTTTCATCGCTTGGGTCAAGGTCTTCTTTTCGGTGTTTTTGATTGGTTCGCATCCCATAAAATGATTTTGTTCATTATCGCATAAAAGCGTGAGAAAAAGTTTCTTTTTTGCGATTCGTGATAAAATTGGCCCGTGAAATATCGGCAAAACATCATTTTGACCAACATGTGCATGCTCTACGACAAGGATGGGCGCTTCCTCGTAGAGAACCGTTTAGCTCAGGATTGGCCCGGACTAAATTTCCCTGGCGGCCATGTTGAAAATAACGAGACGCTCGAAGAAGCGGCGAAGCGCGAGATGAAAGAAGAAACCGGCCTCGAAGTCAGCGATTTGGAGCAGTGCGGCGT
>JBAYEZ010000042.1:0-7454 GCA_041667485.1 Bacilli bacterium | reverse complement strand
TTTTCATATTCTTTCAATATGTTTCCACAAAAGCCATCGGTGCCTTTTCTATGTTATTTTCATTAATTTTTTAAAAATATTACTCATTTTCAGAAAAAAGTTGTTTCACTGGAGAGAGTTCTCTATGAGCGAAAATAAAATGAGTTATTACTCAATTTTCAGCCTCTATCATCGATTGTAAGGGCTTTCTTTCATAACTTGCATCCGATGCTTATTCGCTTTTTCCATTAAAAAAATCCGTTTTCAGGATGCTTCCTGCCAATAGGCGTTCCCCCTATTTATGGGGGAGAATTGGGCAGGAGACGGGTTTGAGACGAGAAGAAGGAACGTCCTTCCGCCCTTCTTTCGCTTCTTCTTTTCCATCGAACATCACGAGATCCCCAGTGAAACCGACGATGTTGTTGACGACGAGAGCCGAACCCACCCCATAGGTGTCGACTGGAACGCCTTCCTTTGTCCATTCAGCAATTTTTTTTGCCGTAAAGCCGCTTGAGACCGTAATTTTGACCCAGTCAAGGCCTTCGGCTAAGAGAGCTTTCTTTAACGCGTAGATGAGTTCTTTGCAAACCCCATGCGGATCGAAACCGCTCGTGTCCTTGTCATCGAAATAATGGTCAACGAGAGCCATCGAAGTATCGACGCGAACGCCCTGAAGCACCTTACCCATATGCTTCGCTACTCTCAAAGAATCGGCGACGACGTTGTTGTGATAGTCGATAAGGGCGGTCACGGGCTCCGTTGGGAATGTCGCGTGATAAATATCGCAAGCGCGGCAGATGTCGCCCCCGCAAATCTCGATGAGGGCATGCGGCATCGTCCCCATGCCTTTGACCCCGACCCATTCGCCTTGGGCGTCGGTCGAGAATTTTTTGATGCCGGCAACATAGGAGGCATAGCCATCGCCTTTTTGGGTCAGATAGTCATCCTGGCGGTCCGCCATCGAGAAGGTATTGGCCCCGCGCAAGGCCACAACAACCTCGTGGGTATTGGTCGCCACGGAAGAACGGCGGGCCAAAATTCCATCGATCAAGGACTCCAAATAACCAAAATCCTCGTATTTCCCACTCACTTTGAGAACCGGCTCGCCCGCGGAAATCATGTCGCCATCGTTGAGGGCGACGATCTTGAGGCTTTCCGGATGTTGGGCAAAGGTGTGTAGCAAAGCAATCGACTCATCGATGCCACAGACCATTACGCCGTCTCTCCGCTGAAACCACTGCTCTTCCACGATGTGGCCCGGCGCATTTTTGAGAACAATCTCGCGCGACTTCAAAAAGTAATTGGCGCTGTAGTAGCCTTCGGCGATCTTCGGATCGAAACGAAACGTCTTGTTTGTGAGGCGGTCGAGTTTACCGGCTTCTTTAAGTGTGATTTCGAGTTTGGCCATCTTAGCGTTCTCCTAAAAAGAAATCGGCCCCTTCTGCTAAACCGGTCGGATGATAGGCGCCTTGGCTCTCGGGAAGGCCAAGCTCTTTGGCGTCCATGAGCGAAACTTCATTCGGGATGTTGCGCGAAACAAACTGATGGAAAATGCTGCCATCGCGGAGAATCGTTCCATCGAGAGCGACCACGACGAAATCGCCAACCGCCAAATTGGCGTACCAGCTGACAGTGGTCATTTTCTTCTCGCCGAGACCGAGAGTGACGATCTGGGCTTTCTCATCAAGCGGATGTTCTTCGAGCGCGAAGATTTTCGCGACGTGGAAACCCGAATCACGCGTATAGGCCAACGGGGCTAAACCAACGGCGGCAATCGCTTTATTAAGAGCATCGATCAACTCGTCTTTCGGGGCGTAGAGAATGCCAGCGCTCGGCAAACGGGCTAACTTGCTGGCTTCAAAAAAATTGATGCCAATCAATTCATCGCCCTGATAAATCGCGGCGACGTTGCCTTTTTTCTCAATCCGCGAAGGCTTCTCTTCGCTGTTGAGGACGGCATAGAGGATATCGCCAGTGACCTTTTCGTTATAAAAGAGACGATACATAACTTGTTTTCTCCTTCTTTATTCTAGCGCGAAGTCTTCCGATAGACGAGCCGATGGATGCTCAATCCTTGGCTTCGAAAGTTTCGCTCATATTCGCTCATGGCATCGTGGGTGGCATCAAAAGCATAAATCGGTTGATCCTCGACGAGAAGCAAGCCCTGAACTTTAGCCGCTTCTTCCTTCGTGAATTCATAAAGGGCGAGGTTGTCGCTTTTGAAGGCGATGGTGCCGCCTTCTTTGAGCAACAGAGCCATCGCATAGAGCCGCTCCGAAGTCGTCAGACGTCGTTTCCAATGTTTCTTCTTTGGCCACGGATCGGAGAAATTGAGATAAATCCCATCGAAGGAATAGGCTTTGAGGCCCTCGGATGCCACATCGAAATCGGTCGGATAGACCAAAATGTTCGTCAAAGCGCTTTCGCTGATTTTCTTGGCTAAAAGACCGCTGATCGAGGTTTCGCGTTCGAGGGCAATCCAGTACCCGCCTTTTTGGGCCATGCTCAGAACAAAATCGCCTTTGCCAGCGCCAATCTCCAAATAAAGCGGATGGTGCAGGAAAAAATCAGCGTGGTCGGCAAGATTTGAAATGACAATGTCGGGGTGCCCTTCGAGATAGGGCTCGGCCCAACGTTTATGACGGGCTCTCACTTGCTCACATGGCCTAACGCGTAAATCGCGTGGGCATAAATCGCGATGTCTTTGGCGAAATCATCGACGTAGATGTATTCATCGGGCGAATGCATATTACCCGGGTGCTCTTTGAACGCCGCGCCAAAGGCAACGGTATTCTTCGCTTCCTTGGCATAGGTGCCACCGCCGATTGCAAGGGGCTTATCGAAAAGTTTGAAGGTTTCTTGCTTATAGACTTTCATCAAGGTGCTGACGAGCAAACTCTTCTTATCGAAGAGCAATGGCTTGGCCTCCGTAAGCTTGGTGCAGGCGAGTTTGCTCGCTTTTTCAAGGTTGGCAATCAGCAAATCCGGCTCGGCGTTTTCGCCATAGCGGAAGTCAATCGTGAGCGAAAGGGTCTTCTTGTTCGAATCGTAGTTGACGATGCCGTAGTTGTAGGTCGTATCGCCAAGTTCATTCGAATGATTGAAACCATCGAAGGACTTGCCGCTCGGATCCGCCAAACTCGACGCTAAAAGCGTCAAAGCGTCGAGGTGATAATATTCGCCGACTGCTTTAAAAGCCGACAGAATCGCGGATTTGCCTTTTTCCGGAGTCGAGCCATGGGCCGCCACACCTTTGAAGCGAATGACGCTCAAGCCTTCCATCGGCGAGAAATCGCAGGGAATCTTGTTGTCTTTGAGATATTGTTCAAATTTCTTATCTTCTTTGAGGGTGACCAAGAGCGAATCGCAAACCGCGTTGGTGACGACGCCACCCGTCATCGCGATGATCGGCGAAAGATCGAGGGTTCGTGTCGCGGTGTAATTGCGGATGCCCTTCTCGGCATAGATCAAGGGGTAATCGGCATCGGGGGTGAAACCGAAAGCTGGCTCCTCGCCTTTATGCTCCTCAAAATAATACGTTAAGCACGAAGAACCCCGTTCCTCATCGCCACCGCTCACGAGTTTGACGCGATAGCCTTTGATGAGGCCGTTATCCTTCAATAACTTCAAGGCATAGAAAGCGGCGATGAGCGGACCCTTGTCGTCCGCGGCGCCTCGGCCCCAAAGACGGCCGTCTTTGAGCGTGGCGCTAAAGGGCGGATTCGTCCAACTGCCGGTGGCAGGAACCACATCGCTATGGCCATAAACGCCGACGAGCGGTCCTTCGTCGCCGACGCTGATTTCGGTGCAATAGCCATCCACCGTATCGACTTTGAAGCCGAAGTCGGTGCCCAGTTTGGCCAAATAGTCGAGGGCTTCTTTGACTTTGGCGCCATAGGGTTGGCCCTCTTTCTTGCTATGAGAATCATAGACGGAAGCGATGCGAACGAATTGCTCGAGGGCCACGAGGGCATCTTTCTCGTAGATTTTGCTCAGCTTTTTGAAATTAGGCATGGATACTCCTTATCCTTTATTGCTCATCGCTTTGCGAATCGCCTTCCCGCTCACGGGAACCACAATTGCGGCCAAGACCGCTTCACCGATCATCCCTAAGGCGATGGCCACCAAGAAGGTGATGCCAACACCGCTCACTACCGGATTTGTTGAAGCGAAATAGCTTCCGATGAGCATCGGGTAAAAGAGGTAGAGATCGAGGAACACGGTTACGGTATGGAAGCACGTGAGAAGAAACGCCATCACGCCCACCAACCAGCCGTTCTTTTCTATCTTAGGAGTTTTTTTGAGAAGTTGAAAGAGGAGACCGCTTACGAGGCCGAATACCATCCGCGGCAAAACGCTGACCCACGGATAGATAAATAAGAGGTCGAGCGCCCCGGTGGAACGGGTAAGGGCAGCCACCCAGCTCGTGAGGCCGAAAGCCGTGCCAAACAAGAGGCCTTTCTTCCAACCATAGAGGTAAGCGCCGATCAAAACAGGGAGATGCATCAAAGTTAACGAAAGCCACGGCAGCACCTGAATATAACCTAACTGCGGAACCGCGCCCATCAGGATGATGATGCCAAGAAAGAAAGCGTCAATTGTGATGTCTTTCGTCTTGACGGAAGAGAGGCTGCTTTTCTTATAAAAGCGAAGGAAAAAAAGTCCCCAAACAATAAGAAGGATCCAAAAAGATAGGCTCGCGAGATTCATGGATGGACCCTTGCATCGATAAGATCGAGCCCTTTGAGCAAAACATAGGGATCGTAAACGAAATCGCGTAAGAGGTCTTTGATGTAGACCCCGTTGCCGCCCGTCAGGATTCTTTTGAGGGGATAGCCACATTCTTTTTCGAAAGCCGCGGCGAATCCCTGGACTTGATAAGCGACCCCATAGGTGATGCCGCTATTCATGCAATCCTTGGTGTTTTTGCCCATCACTTTATCGGGGATGACCCATGAGACTTCGGGCAACGTCACCGTCCGATTGACCAGGGCATCCATGCTGATGGCGAGACCCGGGGCGATCGAAAGCCCTGCAAAAGCCCCCTCTTTATCCACAAAAAGGAATTTGCTGGCGGTTCCTAAGTCGGCGATGAAGAGCGCTTTGCCATAATAGCCAAGCCCACCCACCGCATCGGCGACCAAATCGCTGCCCACCTCGGCGGGGTGGTCGACCTTGAGAAGGAGCCCGCTTTTCAAATGGGGTCCGAGCACAACCGGTTTCAGATGAAAAAACTTCTCGCTCAAAGTCGAGAAGACGCGAGTCAAGGCGGGCACAACCGAGGAGATGATCACTTCGTGAATCTCCGAGGGGTCGATCGCTTTGCTTTGGATAAACAAACTCAGAATCGTCTCATATTCGTCCGCCGATTTCGTCGAAACGCTCTCGGTCAGGAAGGTTCGCACCAAATGGTGCTCCTCGAAAACCCCGAAATCGGTCAGGGTATTGCCAACGTCAATCGCTAAAAGCATTTAGGTCTACCTCCGCTCCAATCCTTAGCGAACTAAGGTGTCGGGCAGAAGCATTATAGCCTGTTCTTGTTCTCTTTAGGGGCAGAATCGCTCTTCTTTGAGCGGGTGTCACCAATATAGATCAAAGCCGCTCCGACCGCGAAGAGGTCGCTCATGAGGCTGATCGGAAGCGTGAGATAAAGCGGAGTGGGGCCGCTCATCTCCTTGAGGAAGGTGGAAACCGCCATGCCGATCAAGAACGTCGCCACCGCAAAAACATCGACATAAACCATCAAAACCGGACGCTCTTTTTTCGGCGAGAAAACCAAAATAGCGAGAATGCCAGAAGCCAAATAGAGAAGGGCAGCCAATAGACGGGCGAGACTTTGGAAGGCCCCCGCGAAAGAATGGGCATAAAGCCGCCAATCAAACGAGAAAAAATTCCTTCCTTCGATCACAATGAAAACCAAGCCGATAATCACATAAAGGATCCCGGCGACGAGTAAAGTGATCCGTCCCGCTTTTTTCATGCGTTGACCCCCCAAAGGATCTGACAGAGTGCCGGCGTCACGAAGTCGCAAATCAAGATGCCGTAATGGACGCTGGGGAGTTCCTTATTCAGCACCTTCGGATTGATATATTTCGCGGTCGATACGCTGTAGGTCGGCGGAAAGCCTGTCGTGAGATAACCGCTGAAGAAATTCAAATAAAGAAGCGAACCCGTCGTGTCTTTTCCTGCCTCAGCGATTAGCAAAGCAATCTCGTTCCACTTTGTCAGATTTTCGCTCAGTTTATAGTGATCTTGCACCCGGAAATGATTGAGGGTAAACGTCGTGCTCGTTCCGAAATCGCTCTGCCAGCCCTCGTCCCCATAGGCATCGAGGCCGATCGTGTTTTTCTCGTAGCGGGAAATTAAAGTAATCTTCCCCCGGATCGCTCCCAAATTCGCTGGCAAATCTCGCCCGGTCTGCCAAAAGGTGGGGTTTTTGGCGATTTCTTCTCGAAGCAGGGTCTCGAAGTCCTTGCTCGCACCCTGATCGTAGTTTTCGTGTTTGATTGAAGCGAGGACCCCTTCCTTCGGATGGGCCAAAAGGAAAACGCGGACACTCGCGACGAAAGACGATAAAGAGAGATTCTCGTCGATAAAGCCGTGGCAAACCAAAAGCGAATCGTTGTAGTTATAGAGTCGAACGTCAAAGAAGCGGACGCCATAGTTCAGCTGTTCGAGAATCGAGGAGTCTTGGCATTTGCCCGAAAGGTCGCCTGCGCTATAACGGGCCCCACTGTCGTGCGAGCCAGGAATCGATAGGCGGGTCAAGGGACGGTCGTCAGGCAACCCCGTCATCCATTCGTCGCCTTTACTGGCGGGCGAAATCAAGGGCTCGACGAACGAAAAGGCGGCCAAGAGGGCGCTGACGCTGGCAACAACGATGGCGATGGCAAGATGCTTGCGCTGGCTTTTTTCCATTTTGTTTATTATAAAACGGAATCCTCTTTATAATAAAGTGATGATGAAAACAACCGCGATATATGGTGTCAAACGCCGTAGCCTCTTGATCTTTATTCCCGCCCTTGCCCTCCTTTTGTGCGGGGGCGCTCTTCTCGCCGCACGAATCCTTCTTGGCTATCCTTATATTTCCTATTTCGTTGGAATGGCCTTTGTTGGCGGGCTTTATCTTTCCTATTTAGCGGCCTACGAAGCCTATTTCCGCTACCGCACTCTCGTCAGCGTCGAAGGCAAAGACGTCGAAGCGACGTTAACCCACATTAGCGAGAACACCGGTACCATCTCGCGCCATGTCTTGGCCCGCTATGAGGAAAATGGGATGATCATCGAAGGGCGCCTATATGCTTCTTTCGATAAGGCTTTCGTCACGACTTACCGCGATGGGGATCACGTGAAGGTCCGCCTCCTCAAAACCCAAGAATTTCTTCTTTACGCCAGCCAAAATCCAAAATCTCCGCAAAACCCTCATCAATGATTCTTTTTGCACCATCATCATTGGGCTTTCGCGCCGAGAATCG
>JBAYEZ010000041.1:0-7487 GCA_041667485.1 Bacilli bacterium | reverse complement strand
TTTGGTCTTGTTGTAGAAAGTTTCAGCCGCGAGAAGATTCAAGGCTCGAATCGCCGCCACATTGATTTTGACGATTTTTCGATCGAAAGTGACGAGGCCGTTTTGTTCCTCCTCGACATCGCTCAGCTGGGTATAGACCGCCAGCCCAAGACCGCGGCGTTTGATATTGCAGATAATCCGTTTTCGATAAAGTCGGCTCACTGCCTCGTTAAAACCATTGAACGAGTTGAAGTAACGATAGCCAAACGAACGCGTTGAATAGAAGTGGCGTTTCACTTTAAGCGAATAGCCGCCGAATTCGGTGAGGGAAAGAATCCGCTTGCGATCGTTCTTCAAATTGAGGAACGTCCAGAAATAAATATGCTCGGATTTAAAGTCGCCGACCTTTTTGTCATACCAGCCAGAGGTCGAATCCAATAATCTCGTCGGGTCGAGCGAGCGAACTTCATCGGTAATCAAGGCGCTATCGAATTGACCCCAGCCTTCGTTGAAAATGGTCCAGCCAAAAACGGAAGGGACGTTATAGAGCCGCTCAATCGTCGATTTAAAGTCGAGATAAAATTGGTTCCGTGACCGCTCAAGAAGCCTACCCAATTTCTTATAATTGGTATCCGACATATCGAAGTGAAAAAGCGGACGAGCATGAATTAACAAGGACGAATACCGGGAACCGCCGTTCACAAAGTCCTGCAACACCAATAACCCCAGTCGATCGCAGGCGGAATACCAACGCAATGGTTCGACCGTCGCGTGTTTTCGCACCAAGTTAAAGCCACATTTTTTGAGGAAAAGCAAATCGCTCATAATCGCTTCTTCGGAGGGCGGAGTCATCCCGCTTTCAGGCCAATAGCCTTGATCGAGGGCTCCGCTGAGGAATAATGGTTTGTTATTTAAGGCAAAATAGTGTTCGTCCCCAATCGCTACGCTCGAGAATTTCCGCATCGCGAAATAGGAACGAACCATGTCATAACCAGCGATGATGACCAACTGATAAAGATTGGGATTGTCTGGCGTCCAGGGATAGAAACTATAATTGAAATCAAGAATGCATTCTCCCAAAGGGTCCATCGCTCCTTTCGCCACAAGTTGGCCATGGAAATACGCTTCGACGTTAGCGAAGGCGCGATTGCCGACAAATTCCGCTTGGATTCGTAATTTTTGCTCATCGAATAATGGGGTGAGTTTGATGGATTTAATGTAACCGCCATCCGGGACGCTTTCGAGCCAAACGCTCTGCCAAATGCCGCTCGTGGACTGATACCAAATCCCAGCCGGATCGCTTGATTGCTTGCCCCGGGGAAAGACCGAAGAATCGGTATCATCTTGGGCCGTGAGCTCAACAACATTCGTTTTCTGCAAACAAGAGATGTGAATGGCGATGGGTGTGTAGCCGCTTTCGTGATGACCGACAAAAAGCCCATTGAAGAAAATGTCGCAAACTTGATCGACAGCGTCGAAGTGGAGTATCGCGTCGTGACCAACGTAAACCTCGGGGACTTCAAAATTTTTACGGTAATGAAGAAAATCGTTTTTATGGACGCTGATCGCTAAGCCGCTCAGCGAAGTTTCCGGCGCGAAAGGCACGATTATTTTATTGGGATAAGAAGTTGGCTTTTCGGCAGTTTTCGTGAGAGCGAATTCCCAAGGCCCATTGAGTGAAACAAAAGAGTCACGTTGAAAAAGAGGGTTAGGATGCTCAGGCAAGGGATGGGCAAGATCAACTTTTTCGCCGAATTCGCTACTGAAGGCTTTCATCAATACATATTTTAATTATTTAGCGGGACGAATGCTACAATTACACTGAGGATACTAAAATGAATCTTGAAAAAATTCCCCCCTTGCTAGAGATGAAAAACGCTGACGCCTGGATCATCGCGGATTACGAAAACCACAACCCAATGACCCTCCGCTTTCTTGGCAACAAAATGCTGACGCGTAAGCTCTTCATCGTCATCCCGAAAACGGGGAAACCTTATCTCATCACCCACACAATCGACACCGTTTTCTTAAACGATGAAGAAACCAAGAAGAGTTTCGATTTGCGGGTTTATCACACTTGGCAAGAGATGTTAGATCTCGAGAAAAAAGCTTTTGCCCCCTACCACAAAGTCTTGATGGATATCTCGGAGAAAGGGCTCCTGCCCCGCGTCTCGTTAGCGGATTTCGGTTCGGTGGAATTTGTCCGTTCGCTCGGCATCGAAGTCGCCTCCTCTGCCGACATTCTTCAAAGCTTCTCCGCCGCTTATAGCGAACGGGCCCATGAACTACAGTTAAAAGCCTGCGCCTTGACCTTGAAAATCAAAGACGAAGCCTTCCATAAAATAAGAGAAGACATTGAGAAAAAGAACCTTTCCGATGAATATGATATCCAACAATTTATCTGCCGAAGATTCCACGAGGAAGGCATGATCTATGATGATGCAGCCATCGTCGCGATTGGCCGAACGGCAAATAACCCGCATTATGGCCCAACGAAAGAAGTCCATTCCGTCATTCATCGCGGCGACTTAATCCTGATCGATATGTGGGCGAAGATGAACGATCCCGAAGGGGTCTACGCCGACATCACATGGATGGGTTACGTCGGTAATATTATCCCCAAAATCTTCGCAGATCGCTTTTCGATTGTGAAAAATGCACGGAATTCCGCAATAGAGTTTTTGAAGCGAGAACTTCCGAGGAGAGCCGTCGAAGGCTATGAGGTTGACGACGTTGCCCGCAAGGTCATCACCGATGCTGGCTACGGTGAATACTTCATTCATCGAACTGGCCACAACATTGCCATCGACGTCTCGCCACACGGACCTGGCGCCAACATTGATGACTATGAATCCCACGATACACGAGAGCTCATCGACCACACTTCCTTCTCCATCGAACCCGGTATCTACGCTCCAGACTTCGGAGTCCGAAGCGAAACCAATATCTTCGTGGATGGCCACACCCCCGTCGTCGTTGCTGGCCTCCAAGAAGCCATCATTCCGATCTTGGCCTAGAACAAGAAAACACCATCATCCACTTTTGGGTGGTGGTGTTTTTCATTTTTCTTCAACTTATTTCATCATCTCGTAATAATCTGCTAAGCCATTCTCCGCCGTCACGTCCATCTTGAAGTTGGTCCGATAACCCGGGATGACGGTAAACTTAAGTTGCTTCAAGCGTTCCGAGAGGTTGTTGACCGCTTCGCCACTCCAACCATAATCCCCAAAAGCCGAAGCCCGTTTGCCTTGGCCAACCGTCCAATAGACGGAACTCAGGATGTCGTAGAAGAAGCAAATCGCATCGCCTACGAGGGTCGGAGACCCCAACAAAACGAGACCCGAGGAATATATGTCTTTAATGATTTGGGGTTTCATGGTGCCGTAGTTGAGGGCATCAATCTCGTAATAGGAGACCTCTTTGCCATCTTGGCTTAACCGGTTGCGGAGGTATTCCGCCATTTTGCGGGTATAACCATAGGCGGAAGCGAAGACAATGGTCACGTGGTTAGGATCATTGACCGGCAACAGCGAATTGGCCAAATCGCGATACGTCTGAATTTGCTCTTTGATTTTTTCGTCTACCACCGGCCCATGGCCGGGGCAAATCATATTGATGTCGAGAGCATCGACCCTGTCGCAGGCTTGCTTCACATAGGAAGCGAACGGTTTCATGATGTGCTCGTAGTAAAAAACCAAGGCTTTATGGTAATCGTCTTTATGCGGTTCTTTCGACAGCAAAATCGCATCACTGGCATAATGGGCGCCAAAGGCGTCACAAGAAACTAAGACCTTCAGTTCTTTGATGTAGGTGAACATCACGTCGGGCCAATGGAGCATCAGTCCGGAGACAAACTGAAAATGATAACCGAATAACTCGAGCGTGGCTCCTGGAATCATCTTGATTTCATTGAGCGGCAGACGGGTGATCTTTTCCAAGTTCATGAGCGCACCAGCGCTAGCGACAATCTTGATCTCCGGGTTGAGGCTCAAAAGCTTTTCGATTGCACCTGAGTGGTCGGGTTCGGTATGGGTCACAAACAGGTATTTGATGTTTTCAATCTTCGTGAGTTTCTTCAAGTGATCGATGTACTCGTCTTCGCAACGACCCTTATTCCCTTCAAAGACAATCGCCCCTTCAGGGGTCTTTAACAAATACGAATTGTAGGAGGTCCCATAATCGGTCAAAACAGTGACGTCAAACACCTTAAGCGAATGATCAATGACGCCGACGTAATAGAAGTTCTTTTTCAGTTCCAGACACTCCATAAACAATTACCTCAATAAAGATTATAACGAATCTTTTTCAAGAGAGGATAAAAGAGGCCGAAAAAAGGGAGGCCTAAACCTCCCCTCCCACCGCCGGTTTCATCAAAGAACCGGAATTTGGTGTTCAATCGCCTTTTTGTTCTCCGCCTCTTTGGGGAAAGTCAACGAAAGAATACCATCGGCATAGTTTGCCTTGATAGCTTTTTCATCAATCGTCCCAACATAGTAAGTGCGGGAGGCAACGCCGCTGAAGCGTTCGCGATGAACGTAATTGCCTTTCTTATCTTTGTCGTTGACCTCACGGTCCTGTTTCACGGTGACAGTGAGATAGCCTTCATCGTAGGCGACGCCGATGTCTTTTTTATTGACACCGGGGACTTCGATTTCCATCTGGTAGTTTGTGCCGAGTTCTTTCACATCGGTTTTCATATCGAGATTTTGAAAAGCGCGCGGCTCAGGGAAACCGCCTCCGGCAAACAAATCGAATAACGGATCCATCACGAATCCATTGTCGAGCGAAGCTAACGAATTTCTAACCATAATTTTTCCTCCTTTAATTAGCACTCTTTTCTTTTTGTGCTAACTATATATTAATACAAGTTTTAGCACTTTCAAGTTTTGTGTGCTAATTTTGAGAGGTAAAAAATTTTTATTCGATTAAAACTACTCTTTTATCAATATTAATTTTGATATTTCTTTTGAATCGTTAATAACTTTTCTGCAATTTCTTTTTTAAAAATCCCGAAGTCTATCACGAAGATTACCCCTTTCCCATGATGAGAAAAATAGTGAAAGATCTCATCGCTGATCTTTCGAGAAAGGTCTCTCGAAATATCTTCAACGCTTTCCCCATGTCCATCAGGAAGCACCCCTTGGGGATTTGCAAGGGGAAACCCTGGATGATAGAGCCTAGTCGCGCGCGCGAAAGAATCTTCTATATCTTCTTTTATGGTTGATGCTTCCCATTCGCCTGGAATCTGACTGGCATAAGGCATGAGGCTGTCCCCAATCAGTTTTTCTCCGTACTGCAAAAACTCTTCCAGTCCTTCTTGATAGTTAGCTTGATTCATAAGTCCTCCTATTAACTAATAGACAGTAAAAATTCCCTTTTGCCCTCCGACTTTGTAAAATATGCTTTATGCAACCCGAAATCATTGCGTCAATCGAATGCGAATTAAATGGCCAGGGGAACTCCTTGGCAAAGATGTTAAACTCCCTCTCTATCGTCAAGGATGCCCTCGGAGAAGGCTGTTGGGTAGGGCTTTACGTCTATCAAGAAACGGAGAGCATCCTTAACCTTGGTCCTTTTCAAGGGAGCCCAGCCTGCGAGAGCATCAAGCCCGGCAAAGGCATCGTCGGAACTTCCTACGCCGCCAAGCGGCCGATGTACGTCCCAGACGTCAGCAAATTCCCTGGTTATATCTCATGCGATTCCCGCGTCAAATCCGAAGCGGTTTTCCCGCTTGTCTATCAGGATCAGGTCATTGCGATTTTCGATGTGGATTCGCCCATTATCGACGGATTAAAAAACGATCTGGACCTTTTAGGCCAGATCGCCAATCTTCTCGCCAACTTCTCGCCGACGAATTAACGAACCAAATCAGCGAAGACGAGATGGGTATACGTTTGTAAATCGAGAGGCGAAAGTTCGACCTGATAACCGCGTTTCCCCGCCGAAATACAGACGCTGTCGAACAACTGAGCCGTTTCATCCATATAGACGAGGAGCGGCTTTTTTAGGCCAATAGGCGAGCAGCCCCCATGAACGTAGCCCGTGAGAGGGAGAAGTTCCTTCAAGGGGATCATCTCCATCGATTTCGAGCCAGAAGCCTTCGCGGCCTTCTTTAAATCGAGTTCTTGAGCAACGGGAATATCGAAAACGAAATGTTCTTTTTTCTCATTTTCACAGATCAAACTCTTAAAAACGGCCTCGGGATTTTGCCCTAAAGCGCTCGCGACCCCAACCCCATCGACAATCTCGGGATTGTAATCGTGAGGAATGTAGGCTATTTTGGCCTGATCGAGCAATCGCATGACGTTGGTTTTTTCCATATTGATAATAGTAATACAACAAGAAAAGGGCAGAATGAATTCTGCCCTTCCCTTTTCAGAAATTCAATTAGGCTTTGCCTAATTGAACGTCATCGTTGCCCGAAGTGGAGATCCACATATCGAGCATCGAAATCGGATCATTGTAGTCGCAGAGCCAACCATTACGAGCAATAGTGAAGTCACCTGATTTGCGGGTGGCGACGAAGGTCGCCCAATCCTGGTTCTTGAGGTTCATCGTGATGCCGTACTTGGCGAAGGCGCTCTGCAGGTACTCAGCGATGGCCTTGTGGGCTTCGCTGGTGTTGTAGAGGTATTCGAAACTCGGAACATTGGTAAACTTCTTGGTGGTTTCATCGTAGGAGTAGCCGGCCGCTTTGATGGCGGCAATGCCCTTCTCGACGTTGGCCGCAAAAGCGGCATCCGTATCGGTGACATCAATCCAGCCCTTGCCATCCTGGTTCGCACCATTCGTATCGGTCCAATCACCAACGCCATTCGCGCCGGTGAGGCCTTTGGAGACGAAGCCATTCGCCGGCTGTTGTCCGCCTTGGGTGACCGAAGAAACGATATAGTTACGGTTGATAAGATAGCTTAAGCCCATCCGGAGCGATTCCCGTTTCGGTTCGGTATCGGCCACTTTGTTGAAAGCAACGTTGTTAACGTTAAAGCAAACATAGTAGGTGCCGAGCTGGCCGACGTTGAAGTACTCGCCCGGATAATCGGTGGCAGCCGTGGCGATTTCCGCCTGCGGGATTTCATCGATCATCTGATAAGAACCGGTCTTGTAGGAGTTGAGCATCGCGGTCGCGTCATCGGAGAAGGCGAACTTGATTTCGGTGGCTTTGACCATCGCGGTGTCGTAATAGTTCGGGTTCGGCTCAAAGACGATCGCATCCGTGCCAAACGACTTAATCTTCATCGGGCCATTGCAGACGAAGGTACTGGCTTTCTTCGAACCGGCCCAATCGCCAGTGGCATCGGCCGTGGCCGGAACCGGAGCGAAGGTCGGGAAGGCCAAAAGCTCTTTGAAATAAGAGCAAGCATTCTCAAGGGTGACAACGACAGTCTTGGCATCGGTTGCCTTGGCATCGAGCGAAGTACCATCGGCTTCGCCTTCCGCATCGGCGCCGCCTTTGATCGCTTCGAAGAGATAGTTGTAGTCGCTGGCAACCGTGGTCGAAACCGCGC
>JBAYEZ010000040.1:0-7511 GCA_041667485.1 Bacilli bacterium | reverse complement strand
ATTGCCAAATCCATCGAAAAAGAACTCGAGCGCAATATGGAAGATTTGCTTCTCAAGGCAGATTTCCAAGTCATTTTCCTCAATCATTCAACTTTATCAGGCGATGCGGTTCTTCGCGAAGACGGGCTTGATGAGGTGGATTTTTTGATCGAAACCAACGTCGGCGAAGGCTTGCGAAGCTTATCAAAAGTCATCTCAGGCGGCGAAGCTTCGCGCATCATGCTCGCCTTCAAAGCGGTCTTCATCAAAGCCAACAAGATTTCAACGGTCATCTTTGATGAAATTGACACGGGCATCAGCGGCGAAACCGCCCAAGCGGTCGCCCGTAAAATCCACGAAATCTCTTTAACGAGCCAGGTAATCGCCATCACCCATATGCCACAGGTGGCTTCCTTAAGCGACCACCATATCTTGATTTCCAAAGAAGTGAAAACCAAGCGGACCTACGCCCACATGAAGGAGTTGACCTTAGACGAAAAAATCCATCAGGTTGCCTACCTAATCTCGGGTGGCGAGGTAACGGAAAAACAACTCGACTACGCCAAAGAAATGGTTTTGAGCAAGCGCAGTTGACTCTTTTATCCAGCGAAATAATACGCGATAAATGCAAGGCGAAGGGGAACCATTTGACCTCTGAAACACTATTGAGGATGTGGCGATAGATCCGCAAACAATTTTCGCATTATAAAATAACGAGCGGGTCTTTTGCCAAGCCCACTACGCAACGATGGCAGAAAAATCCTTCGCGTCAGCAAACGGCTTTTGCCGATCAAAATGTCCGAGGTGAAAATTGCTTTTTCCATCGATTGCAGCGACTTTTATTGAGCAAAAAAGAAAGGGCTAAAAAGAACAGTTCCTGTAACGAAAAGACCTTTATCGACCAAGGATTTAATCAGAGGTTATATCGACTTTTTACCGAAGGTCAGCAAGGCGGCGCCTTCCGCCGTGATCTTGGCTCTGAAGCCACGACGATGCTCTGGACCAGCGCACTTCGGTTCCTCCTCAAATGGTTTTTGTTTTTCGAGAGCAACTCCGAACAGCACGATCAGACCGGAATGACGATCATGACACTTATTATCGCGACGGGAACATGAGATTGCTCTTTAACATCGGCGGGGACTTTTTTTGGCCATCGGAGCAGCGATTGCCAATCCTTTGACCAAGAAATTCGCCAAATGGCGATTGATGTTCGTCAGTTTTCTCTTCTGCGCCATCGGCGATGCGCTTTGCTGAATCGTCGCGTATCCGGGCCAGTTCAATCTTCCCTATGGTGCGCTTCTTTTCATCGTTCTCATTGCCTGCAAAGAAATCAAATAACAGAAAAAGAAAAACCTTGGCAAAAACTCCTTCGGATTACAGTCGATGATTTTTTAGAGAGTGGCGATTAACTCATCAACAGCTTCTTTTGAGGTCGCCCAACTCATACAGAAGCGAATCACCGTATGCCCGGCGTCGAGATTGTCCCAAAGATCGAACCAAACTTTTTTGGCAAGCTCTTCTTTTTTCTTGTTATCGACCACCACGAAGGTTTGATTAGTAGGCGAAGCAACGGCGAAGCGATAGCCTTTTTCTTTGAGGGCCGCCCGTAAACGAAGAGCTTGGCCAATGGCGTTCTTTCCGATCTTCAAATAAAGATTGTCGGTGAATAAGGCGTCGAATTGAACACCCAAAAGCCGACCTTTCGCCATCAAGGCGCCGTGTTGTTTAATGAAGGTCAAAAAATGCTTGGGTGCCCCTTGGGGGAACACCACCGCTTCGCCGCAAAGTAACCCCGCCTTGGTCCCGCCGAAATAAAAGACTTCGGATAACTGAGCGAGCTCGGCGAGGCTGACGTCATTTTCTTTCGTCGCCAAAGCATAGGCAAGGCGGGCGCCATCGACAAAGAGGGGCAAACCATAATGATGAGCGACCTCATGGAGGGCGCGAAGTTCCGCTTTACTATAGAGCGTGCCATATTCAGTCGGCTGCGAAATGTAGACCATCCCAGGCTGGACCATGTGCTCTTTGCTGGCAGCATGATCAAAATCCAGGAGATACTTCTCTAAATCGTCGGCCATGAGTTTTCCCTCTTTCGCCGGAATTGTCAGGACCTTATGACCCGTCTCTTCAATCGCTCCCGCTTCATGGACGGCAATATGACCACTCGAACATGAGATGACGCCTTCGTAAGAACGAAGCAAACTGGCGATGACTACCTGATTGCTCTGGGTCCCACCGGCCAAAAGATAAACCTCGGCGTTGGGGGCGTGGCAGGCAGCGGCGATTTTTTTCTTCGCTTCGAGAGTATAATGATCGCTTCCGTAGCCGGGAAGTTCTTCCATGTTGGTCTCAACGAGGCGCTTTAATATCAAAGGATGACAACCTTCGGAATAGTCATTGCAGAACGCTAACATAATGGAAACCTCCTTTTTTCGAGGAAAGTATAACGAAGTCGGAAAAAATGAACAAAAAGAGCTTATTCTTTATATTTCTTGAACGGGAAATAGCGGAAGACCCTCGTGCGATAATGGCTGTATTCCGGATATTTTGAGCCACTGATCTCTTCGGCAAAAGAGGAGCTGCCAAAGAAGAGAACGATGAGGAGCAAAGCGCCAACGATGCTCCAATTAAAAATTGCCTTCCAAGAAAGGTCATTCAGCAAGGCACCGATGCTAAAGACGTAGAACGAAAGCCAGATTCCCTGCTCGCCAAGATAGTTCGGATGGCGGCTCATCGACCAAAGACCCCGGGTATTAAAGCCTTTGTTGTAGGGGGCCGACAGCTCCTCAAGTTTCTTGCCTTCGGAAAGGAGGGCGCGCTTCTTGCTCTGAAAATGCCACTGCTCTTCGTCGGCAATCGTCTCGTAAATCAAGAAAGCCATCATCAACGCCCCAGCGAGATAATCAACCCAATTCAAAGCCACGGCTGAATTCATTGCGGCGAGGCCGGGCAACGTGATGAGAAGAACCAAGGCATTTTGATAAATCGAGATGAAGAGAAAATTGAAGAGAACCCATTTCCAACGGGGTTGGAATTCTTTTTTGCCGCGCAAGACTTCCCAGCGATAATCCTCACGTCCCTCCCAAAACTTAAGACGATAGGCGCCTTTGCGGGCAAAATTGAATGTCAGACGAATCCCCCAAAGCGTGGTCAGCACCGCCATCAAAATCAAGCGCGGGTTCCAGCCTCCTCGCGCCGCGATGACCCAAAGATAAACCTCAGGCAAAAGACTCCATAGCTTATCCATTTGGCTGTTGTTGTGAGTGAACTCGCCAACAGCAAAGCAAAAGAGAGCGCTCGCGCCAGCGATAATGAGCAAAATCCACAGGGTTTCAAGCTGGTTAGCCGCGAGAGCGGGCCCAACATAGATATAGAGAAGCGGGCAGGCGATGAGGGAAAGGCTTAAGAGGACGGCGATGGGCGCTATTTTCATGAGGGAAAGGCCAACTTTCTCTAATACTTTAACGAGCCGACTCGGCACTATCCACAAAAATCTAAGCAACCGAATGCCATCCATTTAAAAAAATCCCCAGCAAAACGACATCGGTGCCTTTTCCTGCCTCGCTAAAAAGAAACGAAAAAACAAGGACTCCGCCGGACACGAAGTCCGATCATATATCGGTGCTTCTTGAATAAAGAAAGCGTAATTACACCTATGGCGTTCGTAATCATTAGGCCATCGCAAAAGCAAAAAGCCTCTTCGAGGAAGCCTTCTTTAAATGAAACGGGATTGGCATAGATATTCTCGTTTTGGCTCTAAGCGGAAACGTTAGAACAGAAAGCATCTTTTTTATGGCGTTTTTTCTTCGATATAAGGTATTCTATGCGGTTAGGAATACAAACTTATGAACTTCAAAAAACACCCGTTGGTCAAAACTCTCCTCGCTTTTGGTACCTTGCTCTTGAGCAGTTGCACAGGGATCAGTTTCGCCCATGATTCCGCTCTTTCGAGCACCGCCCCCGCTTCTTCGGATGGCGATGCATCCTCGGCGAGCTCGACCAGCACTTCAACGACAACGTCGACGGATGGCGGCTCTTCCTCTAGCTCCACGCTTACAACGAGCGCCGGAAGTTCCTCTTCTTCGGAAGCGAACTCTTCATCGCGTTCCTCTTCAAGCAGTTCCTTCTCTTCCTCGAGTTCGGCGAATACCGATGGCTACTATAAAGTCACTGGAGACACCACAACGAGCGCCTTCAACTATAAATCGATTGGGACAGCGAATGGAACGGATTCCCTGCCCACCACCGGCAATCACAACGTGTTAGTTCTCCCAATCGAATTAGAGGGCTACAGTTTTCCCTCGAGCATCCTAAGCGACGTCAACACCGCCTTAAACGGGGAAAACGGAACGGGTTATTGGGAATCCTTAGCCTCATTCTACAAAAAAAGTTCCTTCGGCGCGCTATCTTTGAATTATATCGTTGCCGATAAGTACGTGACTGGCCTCACGCCTGCGGAATTCTTCGATAGGAGTACCGACGATCTTTTGGCTTCGTCTTACATTTTGCGCTTAGCCCTCGCCAACTATAAAAGCAAGACCGGCGACAAATGCACCCAATTCGACAGCGAGGGCGATGGCTATATCGACGCCGTCATCATGATCTATAGCTGCCCTGACGTCAGCAGAAGTAACGACATCGCCGCGATCGACACGGAAAACGACCTTTTCTGGGCCTTTTGTTATTGGGACTACACCAATGACGCCAATCCCTCAAAGACATCGCCGATCGGAATGAACTATTTCTGGATGTCCTACGACTTCCTTTATGAAGGGTCTACTTCGCCAAATCCCGACGCCCACACCCTCATCCACGAATCAGGCCATCTAATGGGGGCCGACGATTACTATTGCTATGATACCCTCACCTCCGGTAGAAACGAATACACGCCATCCCCGATGGGCGGAATCGCGATGATGGATGAAAACGTCACCGACCACGACATCTTCACCAAGCTCGCTTTCGACTGGGTCAAGCCTTACGTCGTGACGGGCAACGCCACCCTCACCATCAATCCTTCCGAAACGAGCGGCGACTGCATCTTGATCCCCGCGCGGAACACGACATGGAACGGCACGGCCTTCGATGAATATCTCTTGCTCGAGCTCCATACTCCGACTGGCTTAAATGAACTTGATTCAAAAACTCAATATTCGTATAGCACCCAAGGTTATACCACCGCCGGAGTCCGGCTCTTGCACGTCGACAGCCGTGTGGCGAAAGTCACTGTCGATTCTTCCGGCAACATCACGAACACGTCTTATCTTACCGGCGTGCCTTCCTCTCTTCCGAGCTCAGCAACCACGGGCTGCCTCATCCCGCAAAGCAATACGCCTTCTCGACGCTATGGCGAGGCAGAGAGCAAGAAGTACAACCTCGTCAGCCTGATTCAAGCCGGCCATTCAACGAACACGCTCCAATACGGCGAAAACAAAGGCGATAACAACAATCTTTTCAAGACCGGAAGCAGTTTCACCCAAGCCGCTTATTCTTCTTTCTTTGCCAAAGGAAGCCTTCTTGATAATGGCTTTGCGTTTGGCTACAAGATCAGCTTCGACAGCGTCTCGGCCACCAGCGCGACAATCTCCTTTCAAGCGATCTAAAATCCGAACCCTCAAGCACCCTTGATTCTCACGTAAATCGGGGCCGTATCCTTCTGGGTGCCACTGGCCCCCTGAGCTTCTTGCGATTGACTCAGTTCCATGAAAAATCCCTGCTGGCCCCCAAATCAAAGAGAACTCCAACGAGCAACAAAACATGGAAGGCAATTGCTTGATTTAAACAGGAACACGTCTTGCGGACGGCCTCTTTTCACAAAAGAATCCCGACAAACCAATTCCGCTTGAAGACGAATCCATCAGATGACTTGAACAAGAAGGCCTAGCTTCTGGCTTATCGTCTTTCCGACAAGTAATCGGCGAACTGAACATGATCTTTTCAAAAACCTTTCTTCAAGTTACACGACTTCATTGTTATGTCTAAAAAATTATTTAATTATTTCGTGCAGAACTTTGAAAAGATCGTCCATGTCGGCTTCTCGATCATGGGGGGTCCCGCTTTCAAAAATAGATTTTTCTCCCGAGAAATGCTTCTTGGACTCTGTTTCTAACGTCGAAATGATTTGCCCGATCTCGGTTTTTCTATTTGGCGACAAGTCTTCTATCTCCAGCTTCCTTTCTTTGTCATTATCCCCAAAGAGCAGCCCGTCGTCCAAAATCGATTTGTGGCCGTCCGTATTGACGGCATATATCTGGAAGACACCATCTGCCATTTTGCACGATAAATAAGAAACGTCTTTCATTCCCTTTTTATCCACGACACATAGACCAAGATTAAAAAGGTCCTCAGCTATCTTGCCGTTTTTATTCAGCCTCTCATGATGCCTCGTGTGGATGCCGCAAGGAGCGTTGTTCCCCCAAACCGCTTGATAGGCTTTTTTAAATGTATTCCACCACTCATCTTCTTCTTGTTTGCCACCAGATTCACCGGCGTGCGGGGGAGAGAAAACTGATTTCTTATAATCTTTCCGGCCATAGTGCTTGTAGGACATGGTCTGAAAAAGCCGTCTGACTCGGATCTTGTCTATCCGCCCATAACGTTTGCCGGCGTCGAGAATAAGGCCCAGTTCAAAGGAAGAGCCAAAATCGGTATAATCCCGAAACGGGATCTCTATCGCCCTACCGTCGATCAGCGAGGCGTAGACCCTGTCATCCTCGACAGCGTATTGAAGCCTGGCAACCTTGTCCTGCAATGCCATTCTGGCGATGACGACGTACGAGAGGCTTAAGACATCAAACGCGAACCTTTTGTCGCAATCGTCCAACGGAAAGGCCGTGGAATCGAAAAAGCAACCTTCACGCTCATGCTTCAATTCTTTGCCTGCGCAATAGTCATAAAGTTGAGTTAAACTCAAAAACGCTCTTATAGGTTTCGCGCCCATAGATCAAGCAAATGCCTCAACGTTCATAAAATCGAATCTTCTTTCCCGGATTGGATGAAAAGCAACGAAAACACGTCATTTGGATTATCGAAAAATCTAGGCAAGTTCGTATCATAAAACTGATTAAGCTTTTTTATTTTACTGCAATGTCAAAAAATAGCATGTGAATTTGGGCTGATTTCATATCTATTTCAAAACACAAAAACCGCAAATCGGAGCCTAAACTCTCATGAAAGAAGGGCATTTCATCACTAAGTCAGCTCTTTTGCCATTCAAAGCGCCGGATAGGATCTTTAAGGCGCCCAGGTTTTTTCTATTGTCGCTCTAAGTGCACACTCCTTCGGTGACTTGGATATCCTTCGCATAAGGACGCTTCGTATCGATGAATTTTCCGATTATTCATTTCTCAGAAAAACCAAAGGAACAAAGACATGGTTTCCCTCAAAATGGAATTTTCTCTTTAAACCTCTAGGCACGATCCGTCCAAAAGAAAATCAATGATTCCCAGAACGAGTATGCCTTCTTCGTTATGCCATGGAGGGATCGAATCTTTTACGATAATAATTTTCTTGAAACTGTCGGGAACGTTCAT
>JBAYEZ010000039.1:0-7700 GCA_041667485.1 Bacilli bacterium | reverse complement strand
GCCCCTCTATGTTCTTTTATCCCAGTCCGGCGAGACCGCCGATTTGATCGCCTGCCAGAAATATTTGAACGACAATGGCCTTGCCAATTTGGCCATCACCAACACCCGAGGTTCGACCATCGACCGGAAAGCGACCTATTCCCTTCTTCTTTATGCGGGATTGGAAGTCGCGGTGGCCGCCACCAAAAGCTACGATGCTCAGGTGACGATGCTTGCTCTTCTCACCGCAGCGATGGGTGGCACGACCAATGCGGTTCGTCATATCAACGACCTCATCAGCGCCATCAACGACCTCATCGCTCGCCGGGAAGAAATTCATGCGATCGCCAAACGAATTTATACTGCGCGCGATGCTTTCTTCGTCGGACGCGGCTATGATAACGAAGCCGCTCTCGAATGCGCGTTGAAACTTAAGGAAATCGCCTATATTCACGCCGAAGCCTATGCAGGTGGCGAACTGAAACACGGCCCGATTGCCCTCATCGAAAAAGAGACGCCAGTCATTGGTCTCATTAGCGATCCGATCTCGGCCTTGGCTCTCCGCAATAACCTTGAGGAACTCAAGAGTCGCGGCGCCACCATCATCATCGTGGCGACAAAGGCTCTCAAAGCGCCGGGTGACGATTTCCTGGTCGATGATGTGAAACCATATCTTGCTGGGGTGGCCAAGGTCGTCTTCGGTCAATACCTCTCCTATTACGTGGCGTTAGAAAAAGGCTTGCCGATTGACAAGCCGCGCAATTTGGCGAAGTCGGTCACCGTTCAATAAGGACGCTATCGATTTTCCAACCGTTTTGAGATAAAAAAGTTTCGATTTGCAGAGATAATGATCTGCCATCGGGACTTTCTTCGATTGCCTTTTTGATCCAAGAGCGATAGCTCTTTTTCCCCGCGCAATAAGATTCAGGATCGACAAGGGAACCGACAAAAGCGATATGATGGTGGCCCAGATGGACATGATAGACGTGGGAATCCTTATAATACTGGCCAAAGCCTTCGTAACGGATGGGTAGATAAAAATAAACTCCAACCTGAAGGCTTTTTTCGTAATGATTGCCTTTCGTGAGCAATTGAACCTTGCCTTTTTTGACCCAATAAACCCCGGTTAAGAAAAAGAGAGCGAGGGAAAAGACAGCGAGAGCGATCAACGAGATGAGAAAGCGGGTTAAAGGGGACACGTCGGAATTATAGCCCCTTCCCTTTCAGAGCGTTAATTCCTCTTTCGCTTTCGCGCACGCGTGTTATTCTTTAACTAATGGAAACGACAAAAGTTAAGACAATCTCCATGGGCCAAACTTGTTTGTCTCTCACCCCTTCGAGCGGCGGTCACCGTCTCATGGCGGGGATGTTCGATCTCTCGATTTTGATTTTGGGTTCGGTTATTATCATGGTTCCTTCCCTTGTTGTTTTCATTTTGGCGATGCACCATCCCTCGGTCAGCCGGACCGTCGCCGTCTACATTATTATGTTTTTGACGGGGGCTTTGGTCGCCCTCTATGATTTGGGCTATCGGGTTGCCGTTCCCTATTTTTATAAGGGGCAATCGCTTGGACTCCGCTTCTATCGGATGCGAATCTATCAGGACAACGGCGGCGAGATTCGCTTTCGCAATCTTCTCTTGAAATCCCTGACAATTTTCTTCTTGGTGATTCTTTCATTAGGTTTATACTATCTCGTCGAGGTTATCGCCCTCTTCGTGAGCCCCAGCCACCGCAGTTTCGCTGATGTGGTCTCGGGAACGATTGTGAGCGATACCGGCGAGGATGATTAAAGGAGGCACACATGCCAACACCGCATATTGAAGCGCAAAACGGAGATTTCGCCAAAGTCGTCTTGATGCCAGGAGACCCGAAGCGGGCCGAATGGATTGCCAAAAACTTTTTGAAGGATGCGAAGCTGGTCACTCAGGTCCGCGGCATCGTCGGCTACACCGGCACCGCCGCTGATGGCTCGCTCGTCTCTGTCATGGCCTCGGGCATGGGCATGCCTTCCATCGGCATCTATTGCCACGAGCTTTTCACTTCTTACGGAGTGGAGGCCATCATTCGGATTGGCACTTGCGGGGCCTTTCAGAAGCAAACCAAATTAAAAGATCTCATCATCGCCGAAGGCGCATGCACCAACAGCAACTGGATGGGTCAGCACAATCTCTATGGCGGCAGTTTTAGCGCCATCGCGGATTATGAACTTCTCTCCTCGGCTGTCGGAGCGGCCAAAGCGGGTAATTTCCGGTATCAGGTCGGCAATATCGTCTCGAGCGATACGTTCTATGATTATCGTCCCGATACCTGGAAGAAGTGGGCCAATCTTGGCGCCCTGGGTGTCGAGATGGAAGCCTTCGCTCTCTATGAGCAAGCGGCGGAACTCGGCAAAAAAGCCCTCGCGATCTGCAGTGTCAGCGATTCCTTCGTGAATGAAGGCATCTTAACCCCTGAAGAGCGGCAAGAAGGCTTAAGCGCGATGGTGATGGTCGCTCTCGTGACCGCCGAAAAGTTTAACGCATGTCGTACGAAGTGAAATTAACACTTTTTATCGTTTGTGCCGTCTTGATAGGCCTCGTCTTTTTGTTTTGGTTTTTCTGCGCGCCTGTCCGCAAGATCGTCTGGCGGAAAGCCCATGACAAACTCTTTTATCACAAAACCCTTAAAGTGGCCCGCGATGGTGATTTTTATCTCATCAACAAACTCCCCTTGCAAACGGGAAACTCGTCTTTCGTGACGATTGATCACATCATCGGCGGCGACAAGTTTATCTTCGTCATTACCGATCGCTATTACGATGGCGCCCTCAATGCCAAAACCAACGAACCGAGTTGGTTCTATTACCGCAAAGGCGGCAAAAAGATTGATATCCCCAACCCCCTCCTTGATAATCGGTTTGCAATGGACCGTCTTTCGATTGCGAGCGGAATCAACACCTCCTTCATGGTGGGGATCGTCCTGGTGAATGATGATTGCTTCTTCAACGTATTCACCAGTGACGAAAATGAATCGCTTCTGGTTCCGGTCTCGCAACTTGAGAAGTTGATTTTCCTCTATGAGAAGCGGCCGAATGTCAAACCCTTCGTGAAAAAAGAATTGTGGCAAACGATTCAAGATCTGCATGAATTAGGAGAGAAAAACCATGGCGAATAAGTCAATATCTCTGGCGAAAACCGCCTGGAGTCTTTATCGGAAAGAAATCGGCAAGATTTGGCCGACCGGTCTCAACGTCTTTTTTGTGACCATCGGGTTTCTCACGATTGGCATTTGGCTTCCGACCTCGCTTTATTTCACCTTGCCGCTCATCGGGATGAATTTCTTTTTCGCCTATCAGCTCTCGCTCGCCTACGTTCGAAAAGGAAACGCGATGGCTAATCGCCAGTTTGTCCATTTTCTTGGCGCCTATTACCGGATGCCTTTCTATGGCTCTTATCGGATTCTTCGCAACGCCTTCGTTTCTTTTCTTTACTCGATTGTGGCGGGTTTGGTGGTGGGCTTCGTCTATTTCGGGATCGCTGATGCTCTTTCGCCCGCTTTCCAACAGGATTGGGTGGCGTTGCTCAATTATTACACAGCGAATCAAATGACGGAGGCCTACGATCTTTTAGCCGCGAGCGACTCGCTCATGGCGATGCAGAATGCGGTGGTCCTTGCGGAGATGGTTACCCTTTTCTTTGCTTTTATGAGCTATATGTCTTTCTATGGTCTCAACCCTTATCTCCGTTCGGTCATCATGGGCGCCTCGCCTCGGGTATCGAACTCGATTTTCGTTGGCGGGGTCCGCCAAGCCAAAGGTTTTTGGGGTGATTATTTTAAAGCGCTCTGGCCGCTTTTCGTGATTGCTATTTTGGGATTCGGGGCTGGATTTGCCATGACTTTCATCTTTGATCCGAATTATTCCCGAGCAGTTTCAGGCGGGGTTGCCGGCACCCTGATTCTCCTAACTCCGTTATTCCCTTATTATTTTGAGGTGGCGGGATTATTGATGGAAAAATATCGTCGGGCCTTCAGCGATTACTCGATAAATCTCGCTCAACGGACTTTGAAACAGCTCGAAGATGCCAAACAAATGAGCGAAGAAGAGGCCGAAGAAATCAAAAAGTCGATTGATGAAGCGCAAAAGAAGGAAAAAGAGAATCCGCCGCTGCCGCCCTTGGACGATGGGGCGGATGAGCACGATGGCGATGACGATTCTGATCAGTCGAAATAAAGTGCTCTATCTCCGTTCAATTCTTCTTTAATTTAAAAAAGAAAACCCCGATTTTTATCGGGGCTTTTTTCATGCTGGAGTAGGTGGCGGGCCTTAACGTATCCGCCTGCGCGTCTCTGTGATCGGGTGGTTCTGCAGGCATTTTCAGGACGGCGTCGCCCGCCTCCGCAATATAGTTGTCTTTTTATTCACTTTTTATGAAACGTTTATGTATTAAAAAGAAGAAAAAAAGTTGTCAACGCTTCGAAAAAGCCTATGTTAACGAGCAAAGCAAAACAGTGGGGCAAGTCTTTTTCGTTAAGCTTTTCATGGAATAAGCGCCACGAGAGTGCATTGAAAAGTTGCCCCCGATGGGGCACGCCGCTCGGGTTTTCTTTTTGCTTTTGTGTTGACGTTTTTTGTTCTGTTTCATAATTAATTCAACGCCACTATTCCAATTAAATGTAATTAAAATAGGCTTCCGAACAAGCCTCATTCTCAGCACGCAAACCATTCTGGTAGAGGTCTCTTCGCCTCCGCGGCGCTCCCGATTGTACAGTCTTGGATGGTTCGAGGACATCCTTCTTTTGTTTTACTTCTTCCGAGTTTCGAGGAGAAGAACGCCTTTCTGGTTCTCTCCGAGGATATGCTCCCGCACCCCTTTGCAAACTCTTCCATAAAGAAAAAAGGGATTGCTCCCTTTTTTCTTGGTTTGTAAGGCGCCGAGGTTAACTAGAATCAATTTGCCATCGGGGAGTTCCAGTAGAAAAGGCCGATGATCTGTCCTTTGCAAACATCGGGGAAGGCAGGAAATGACGGATTGGTACAGGTATCGAGATAAATCCGGGCTTTGCAGCGGACGCCGGCTTGGAAGTAATCCGGGCTGTCTTTATTTTGATCATCGCAATACATATTTACGTAGGCGAGAGATCTCTCGATCCCGTCGTCATCTAAAAAGGAAAGGACACTCGCTTTTTCCTCAATGACACCAGAAACGGTGGCGGCATCGTAACCGACGAGCGGCACCGTCCCATCGTCCAGACTCTGGCTCGCTCCGATTTCTTCTGGCGAGCTTTGATTTGCCTCAATCTTTTCTGATTGAGAACCGTTGCTGATTGCGTTGGTCAAAAGGAAACTCCCAAATGCTGATAGAGGAAGAAGAAGGCTTAAGGCTAGCATGACAATAAATTTTTTCATTTTATTTTACCTCATTAATAACGAGTAATTTTCGCCGTCCAGCATTGGCCCAAATCCATAGTGCGTATCATTATAGTAGCGAGTCACGATTCCTATGGCATAGCCATCGCTGTCAAGGATTGGTCCCCCGCTGTTGCCTCCGACGATGTACATATTGGAATTAAGAAATGGAGAGGATAAAGACGTTACAGAACCTTCACTCAAGGTTTCCTGATCGCCTCTGTCGCTTGGGAAGCCGACGGTGTGAACAGAATCACTCACGAAAATAGGGTTAGGAGCCGCCAAAGGATTGGCTTTAACAGGATACCATCCGACGTAGTTTCCGATGGGCTCGGAGAATCTAACAACCGCCCAATCAAAGTCCATACTCTGGCTTGAAAAATATCTCGAATCAATGGTTACGGATTGGGCATATTCCCAGATAAACGAACCGCTGATGTAAGCATTCACGGCAAAATAATTTGTAAAGATGGGATCGTTGATCGAATCGTCATATCCGTTGATTGAGGCATCAAAGAACACACAATGCGCCGCCGTGATTGCCACATAAGGATTAACGAAGAAAGTCGTTCCGCGATAATATCGGTCTACGTATTCGCCATAAGAGGAATAATAAAATCGAAAATCAGATTCACAATAAAGAGATGAGGTAAATGGATATGAAGCAGTTGAGGAGACAAACTCTCTGTTGTTTCCTATCGAGGTAAAAGAAGAAGATGTTGATAAGCCGCTTGGGTTGCCTCCGGAATGCACAAAATAACTCGTGCTTGGAACGAATGAACTTTGAACCAACTGATGCGCGACCATGTCATAAGTGTAGTAATAGCATAAGTTGTAATCATCGTACGGGGCGATTGAATAATGATTTGTAGAAGCGGATTGGCCATCGACAAGAGAAGCATTTTTATCCTCAGGATTGCTCGCTGACGAAAAAATGCCTAATGCGGAGCAATTGCTTGAAGCGCCTTTAGAACATACAATAAAAGAACTTGATAGACAAAGTGCCAAAACAATAAACGCGCTTTCGGATTTCATAAATCACTTCTTTTATAAATAAAGTTATAGAATAAGAAAAAGTTAGTGTCAAATAAGGCTAGAAACGGGATTCTGTTTCACAAATATCGGTAAAGTCTGGGAAAGGATTAGCAAATAGCGAGAAGGCCTCGCGGACGAACTGAAGGGCGAGGGAGTGACCTTCAGCATCTCCGTCGTGCAGTATGTCAATTGCGTTTTTCCGGACTCCATGGCCTAGACGTGGGGTCACCCGTTATTTCTACTGCTTTAAAAGCGATGAGCAGGCCGGGAACGTCAAGACGTTCTTGGCAGAAAAACATGTCGCGGGGAGCGCATGGGTTTTTTGCCTCTTTCTCCGGTGGTTACCTCGTGGTGACTGATTCGGAGATTGTCGAGTCCACCGGCGAGGCTTACGCCTGACTTGTTTTCCTCAACGTTCCCTACTTTTGCCTACCATTGCCTACGGCTGCCCACTGTCAAAAGAATTTTCCAAACAGCAAATGGGCCGAGGGTGCTCCTCAACCTGAGCCCATTTGTTAACAACTTTTCCGTTAATCTTTCTATAAAATATAAAAATAATATAGACAATCGTCGTTTTACCTACGGGATGGCCCAAAAGGCCATTAACATGGCCTGCAAGTACACGATCGCTTCTGGGCAGATTGAAAGCTCCCATCCTTAAATTTGGTGGTTTCTTCATGCCCCGATAGATTCTTTCGTGATGGAAACCGCTCGTGGCATGAGGGCGTCGTTCAGGCTTTCGAAATGGAGCGAAATGGGCGGAGCCGATTATCGAGCCTTTGAAATGGCAATGCGAGGCAAAATAATAAATCTGCCCTTAGTTCTTTGGGACTTCGGCTATTTCAATCACGTCGCCTACTAATATCGAAGACTTCAATGCCATCAAAATCACGATAAAGCCGAACAAGGAAAAATTTTCTGCCGAAGCCGTTTCTCAATGGTCTCATCGAAGTCGTGGAAGGCAAACTTCTGTCCTTCGGCGACGTGTTTTTCTTTTGTTCCCAAAGTGTGCCTCAAAAGTCCGCGTCGTTTTCCTTCGAAAATGCATTAATCCGAAACCATTTTGATACCACGGAAAATGAGAACTCCTATTCCATTGGGGTTTATGGTATGTGTAGCCGGTGACGGGGTTTTATGTTTAGCGCGAGCGGGGATCCGCCGAAGCGGTTCAAAAGATAAAGATCCAGACCTCTTGGCCGAAGGGTCCGATCCCATTTTCTGCGAGACCAATTTTCCCTGTTTTTTTCGCTCGGCATCTTCATAGAGAATCTCCGTCAATCAAAAAACAGTTTTTCTTT
>JBAYEZ010000038.1:0-7953 GCA_041667485.1 Bacilli bacterium | reverse complement strand
TTTCCAATAATAGGTCACGTTCTTTTGCGAGAGCGAGGCTGAGATAGCATAGGAGGTGGAGGCGATGTAGTCGTGTTTGTAATAGACATAGGCATCGTTGTTGGTGATGAAAGTTTCGCTCGAGGCAATCTCGAGGGTGTAATAGGAAGCGTTCTCCGAGGCGGACCAGCTAAAGGACGGCACCTCTTCAAGCGTCACCCCTAACGTTGGCGAAACAAGCGAGAACATGCCCGGAGTGCCTGAGGGGGTCGAAATCGAAAAAGAATTATCGCCAGCCGAGCTTCCCCCGCCGCAACCGGCGAGAGAAAAAGCCACGAGAAGTGAAAGGAAGAAAGCCCAAATTTTTTTCATCTTAGAGAACCTCCGTGGACACAACCAAGAAACTATTGGCAGGCAGCGAAACGCTCAGCCATTTATTGAGGCTGCCCTCAATAATTTCATTCGGTTTGACGAAACCATCCTCGCCCAAGCGAATCAAGCCTTCGCCAAAAGAATAGAGATAGAGCTTATTCGCCCCTTGAATCGTCGGCGACAGCATGAATTTTTTAGTGACGGTTGATGTGCCGCGATTGATGGCAACAAAGCCACCTCCCGTCCCCGTCGCATTCACGACACCAAGACAACGAAAATCCGGATTGACGTTTCGGCTATTAACTGCGGAGCCGTAAATCTTGCTGCCTGGGGCCATCAAATGAGTCAAAAGACACGAGGAATGAAACCAGGGCCGCAGTTCTTGATCGTAAGCCTGATCCGAAGCCAAAGAAGAGAACATCCCCCACTTCTTTGGGGTAGCGGTTCCGCCCGCGTACATGAAATTCATTCCATCGTCGAAGTCCCAATAGGTGACTGAATTGACGCCAGCGAGTGCCGTCTGGAGGGTAAAATCCGCCATCCGAACGCCATAAGTCACTGTTTTAATGAGGGAATTGCCATCGGTTTCGTTATTTTTGCCATCGAGCAATCCGCTCTCCCAGATGTCGAGCGGGCGAGTGCTACCATAGCCAGAGTCCAACGCGTGGATATCCCGATTGAGCGTATTCAGATTTTCGAGGACATAACCACCATCGATGTAATAGTTGGAAAGATAAAGATGGGCGCCATAATCGCTGACTTTATCGGGGATTTGTTTCGCGATTCCCTCCCAATAAGACGTCGTGCCTTCTAAGCCCGTCGTGTCGCCCCCGACGATTCCGATCGACGTGAGTCCCTTCGCGTCGAGCGCGGCGCGAACCGCTTTGACGCCCGTGATCCATTTGCTGAGGCTGTTGCTGTAATTCTTGCTTGAACCTTTGACGCCTAGGTAATTCGGTTCATTGCCGTTCACAAACCAGCGAATACAGGTAAAACCTTGCTTATTGACCAAATAGTCCATGACGAAAGCGGACATCTTGGCCCAGCGGACATCAGCAGTGCATTCGTCCATCATGTTCCAGACATCGTCCGTTAGCGTGCCGACCACGTTCCAAGAGCCAAGGGCCACTTGGATGTTGTTGGTTTGGCAATAACGAAGAAGAAGAGCGAGATTGTCGCCCCACTTATTGGCAAAGTTATAGGTCCAGGTATCGTTGGTTTTATCACTATCGCCTTTGTTATCAAAATTCTCGACAAACCAGTCATAGTTAATCATGCAACGAATCCGGGCGGGGTGAAGTTTCGCCATGTTAGCGTAAATCCGCAGCCATGAAGTCGCATCAAGTTTATCGGTGTCTTCATAAACGCCCCATTCAACGCCTAATCCCCCATATGAAGATTGAACCAAATCGCTTTCGGCAAAAGAGATATTCTCGGTGTCAACCGAAGTTTTGCCACAGCTTGACAGGGTTAATGAAGCAAGAGCCGCGCTCATCATAAGAAACAAAGTTTTTTTCATATGATGTACCCCAGTTTCTTGTTAACTTCCGTCAAGACGCCCGGCCATTGCCCGCCGGTGACGGAAGAAAGATAGGCGGCTTTGTTGTCCTTGCCATAGCAATAGCGCACGACCTCGTCGTTGGCGTTTTCAAGCAAGGCCCCTTCATAGGTGTCTTTGAGCTTGGTTGAGAGCCACATGACTTCAGGGTTTTCTTTGAGAACGCGGAGGGTTGAAGCCGCCGCGGCTTCGCTCATCTCCTTATCCCAAGAAGAGACCACCGCATAGGCCGCCTTATCGGTCAAAGGATCATTAACGGCATAGTCGCTTCCAAGGGTAGCGACATAGCGGAGATATTTCGCGCCATTGGTCTTGGCAACATATTTGCCATCATCGCCGATCGGCCAGCCGTTCTCCGTCAAGGTAATCCCCCCATCGCCATCTTCGGTATAGTCGTAACCGGCCTTGCCATAAACCGCAAGTTTGGTTCCTTCTTCCGAGAGCAGATAATCCAGCAAATCAAGGATCTTTTTCATTTTGGTGTCGGAAATGTCGTAGTTGAACAAACTCATCGAAAACCAGTTGTCGGTCCCTTCGAGAGCGAACTTGCCATCCGGTCCTTTGACCTTCATGATGGCCGCGGCATCGTCCACTTTGAAATTCGCATCGATGGTGTTCGCGGTGCTGAGGGCAGCGCGAATCGCCTGATAGTTTGCAAGCGAGAGATTCTCGTAAAATACTCCGCAGTTATTGCTCTCGTAGGCTTTGCGGGCCCCGCCTTCGGTCGCGTTATATTGGTCATAGCCATAAATCTTCGAATCAACGTATTGCTTGGCTAAATCCATGCCTTGGACGTAGGCATCGGTGGCGAAATTGCCCACGTATTTCTTTGCCGTCTCATCGAAGGCAAAACAATGCGGGACTTGTTTATAGAAATTCGTGAGGGAAGGGAAACCCCATTCGACATCCGCCATCGCATACTTGTCGGCGTTCCCTGTCGGGTTCAGCTTGGTGTTGAAGGTGTTGATCAGGTTGGTAAACTGATCCCAGGTATAAACATCATTATCTTGGTAAACTCCCCACTTTTTTGCCCAATCGCGGCGATAAACATAAGTAAACGGAGAGTAGTTGACCTTTGGTTCCGCAATATTCTTGGCAATCGGCAGCCCATAGAGGTGCCCATCGATCTTGAGCGAATCGATATCGGTGGTGTTATCGATTAAGCTCTTGAGATTCGGCCAGGCGCTCAAATCATCGGGCAACGCCTTGATGACTTGGCCTTCGGCCCAGAACTTGTAGGAGTTAGCAAAGTTGAACTGGGTGATATTGAATTGAAAGACATCGGTGAGGTTGCCGGCGTTCACGGCGGCCGAGACCTGCGAAGTCCAATCGTTATACGAGTAGGTTGAGGGGGTGATGGCTACCTTAAATTTGTCTTGAATTGTATCGGTATAAACGTCGCCGCCCGCCCACGATTCAAAATAAAGATTCCGCATCGAAATCTTGAGTTTACCATCCTCGGTGTAGACATCGTTGCCGGCGTTGTTCTTTTGGCAACCAGCCAGAGCACCTGCCGAAATAATCAAGCAAACCAGCGGAATAATTTTCTTTAAAGGATTCATAAATTTACCTCCTACCCTTTAATGGCACCAACCACGATGCCTTTGACGAAAAACTTTTGAAGAAACGGATAGAAACACATCATCGGAACGATCGTGAAGAAGATCGAGGCCATGACTAAGCCTTCCGAATAGGTCTTCGAGGTCGGCGACTCGACGCTGGAAGAGATGCTGGCGATCATTTCGCGCAGCACGAGTTGGAGCGGTTTTAAGTCCGAATTTTCAACGAAGAGCATCCCGTTATACCAAGAGTTCCAATTGCCGACGGCGAAGAAGAGGCCGACCGTCGCGAGCATCGGCAAGGAAAGAGGAAGATAAACTTTGACGAAAATCTGAACATCGTTGGCCCCATCGATTCGGGCGCTTTCTTCGAGTTCCTTTGGCAAGGAAGCGAAATAATTCCGCATAAGCAACATGTTGAAGGTATCGATCGCGCCGGGGATAATCATGACCCAAATCGTATTGTATAAGCCTAAATCCTTAATCAAGTAGTAATAAGGAACAAGGCCACCACCGAAGAACATCGTCACCAGAATCATGTTCATCACGAAGTTCTTGCCAAACCACCTTTCTCGCGACATGGCATAGCCCGTGATGACGGTAAAGAAGAGTTGATAAGCCGTCCCGAAGACCAGCAGGATCATCGTGATGCCAAGCCCCTTCCACATCGCCGAGTTGGTGAAGACCGACTGGTAAGCCTCGAAGGTGATGTCTTGAGGCCAAAGAAGCAAATTCGAATTGTAGTAAGCCGACTCGGAGGAAATCGAGATGACGAAGGCGTTATAAAACGGGAAGATCACGGCGAGAACATAAAGAAGCAAGATGGCGAAAATGAAGATATCAAGACCGCCGAAGCGCTGGTTATTGGCGGCGCCATGGGGTCTTAGGGGCAATTTCGTTAGGGTATGCCGCCATTTCTTTCCCATCAAATGATCCCCCTTTCGCCGCAAAGTTTTGCCACTCGGTCCACCACGACGACCAAGACAAAGGAAACTAAGGACTTAAATAAGCCAATCGCCGTACCAACGCCGGGATTGATCATCTCTTGGAATGTTTGCCGGTAAATGTAGGTATCCAAAATATCGACGTTGTCATAGACCAAAGGATTATAGAGGTTGAAGATCTGATCAAAGCCGGCCGAGAGAATACCACCAACCGACAAAATCAATAGCAAAATCGCGGTTGACTTGATTCCGGGCAGGGTAATGTGCCACGTTTTTTGTAAGCGGGTCGCTCCATCGATATCGGCAGCTTCATAGAGTTCGGGAGAGATGCCCGCCATCGTTGCCAAATAGATGATGGAGCTCCAGCCAGCTTCCTTCCAAACGTCACTCGAAAAGATGAGGACAAGGAAGAAATTGCCGTTGCTCAAGAAATTAACGCGATTGCCACCGAGAGCGACGATGATATCGTCAATCACGCCCGTTCTGGCAAAGAGGGCGTTGATGAAGCCCGCCAAAACAACCCAGGAAAGGAAGTGGGGGAATGTAACGATGACCTGCGCGGTCTTCTTGAAGCGTCGCATCCGTAAATCATTGATGAGCAAGGCGACCACAATCGAAGAAACAAAAGAGATAATGATCTTGCCGAAGCCAATAAGAACAGTATTGCGTAAGACGTTCAAGAACGTCGGATCCGAATTGAAGATCAACGAGAAGTTATCAAACCCGACAAAGTGTTGGGTCAACGAGCCCCAAATACCAAGTTTTGGATAGTATTTGGTGAAGGCCATCAACACCCCGTACATCGGGACGTAGCAGAAGATAAAATAGAAGACCACCGCTGGAATGATCATCGCAATCAAAAAGCGCGATTTGCCAATCTGCTTTCCGAGATTGTGCCATTTGCTTTGCCGTTGGGCGATGGTGGTCAATTCCATAGGTTATCTCGCGTGTTCCTTTGTATAGTTGACGAGGCGTTCGATGGTTGAGAAGCAAAGACATGTCGAGGTATCTGCCGCCCCGTAATAGATAGCGATCCTTCCGCTCTTTTGATCGACGAGGGCCGAAGTCGGGAAACAAACGTTTGGAACAAAACCTGTCGTTTCATATTCTTTTTCGGGCGTCAGGAAATAGTCGGTTGAACGATAGAGAACCTTGGCGGGATTCTCCAAATCGAGGAGAGCGCCGCCAAAGGAATAGACGAAGCCATTGCAGGTGTTGGTCACCCCATGGAAAATGAGCAGCCATCCTTCGCTCGTCTCAATCGGATTGCAGCCAGCCCCGATCTTGGTGAGGTTCCACCACTCCCAGCCTCGCTCCATCACATGATCGCAATTTCCCCAATAACGAAGATCCTTCGAGCGGGAAAGGAAGATATCGCCGAAGGCGGTGTGACCCGAATCGCTAGGGCGGGAGAGCATCACGTATTCGCCTTTGATTTTGCGCGGGAAGAGAACCCCGTTGCGGTTAAAAGGCAAATACGGATGGTTGTATTTCACAAACGTCATAAAGTCTTTTGTTTCGGCAATCGCCAAAGCCGGACCATAGAAATCATCGCACCAGGTGATGTAATAACTGCCGCCAATTTCAACGAGGCGTGGATCATACTGGTAATGGCTGAAAGCGTCTTTGCCCTCTTCATCGACGAAGCGAATCGGCTTATCATCGAACTGATAATGGAGGCCATCCTTGGATTTTCCGAGATAAAGATGAGGAATCCCTGAACGATCTTCGGCACGAAAAACGCCTACAAATCCTCCTTCAAACGGCACCACAGCCGAATTGAAGATCCGGGCGAATTTTCCACAGGGGTTTCGAGCAATAATCGGATTGTTTGCTGAACGCCAAACCGGATCAAAACAGCCTTTGGGACACTCTTCCCAAGGCATATTCGGAATATCTTTTTCATTTTTGGTAATCATTGATGGACCTCCTAGTTCAAGTTTTTGATCGAGCCCCGCTGGATATAGGGGCAATGAATCACGATTTGGGAGTATTGCAACTGCCGCTCAGAGAACATCCCAATCAGATAGTTGGCGATTTCTTTGCCTAACTCTTCCCGGGGAACGTTGAAGGTGGATAAGGGCGGATCCGCCAATTCGCCTTCTTTGATGTTGTCGAATCCAATAACCGAGATATCATCGGGGATTTTCTTCCCGAGTTTCGCCAGCGTCTTGTAGGCATTGAGGGCGATGATATCGTTAGCGCAAACCAGAGCGGTAAACGGCTGGTCTTGTAACGCCTTTTCAAGGAGCGCGTCATCGGCATAGTTGAGGAACGAGTTATCGAAGTTGATGGAGAGACCCACCACGTTTTCGCTCTTGTGGGCTTCAACGCAAGCCAAGAAGCCTTCGTGACGTTCGCGAAAGGACGTCGAATGACCATCGGAACCATAGAAAGCGAGAAGACGATGACCACGAGCGATCAGATTCTCGGTCGCTTGGTACATCGAATCGTAATTGGAGAATTTCACTTTGGTGACCCCGTCGCTATGGAAATACTTCGGATCGACTTCCACGACAGGTTTGCAGAGATTTTTCAAATAATTGTTGAGATATTCCGGATTCGAATGAATGACGACAAAGGCATTGCATTTGCTGTTGGCTAACTTCTCTAGCATCTCGCCGTCGACCTTATTTTCTTCATAGACGAAATATTCGAGAACGACCGAGGAGAAATCAAGAGTCTTGGAGATGGCCTTGATAATCGGCTGCCAATAATCTTCCTTGAGCATCATCCGCGAAGAGATCACCAGCAAAACTCGGCTGATCGTCTCGGGGCGGCTCCAGAGACGGGTGTTGTCGTAGCCCATTTCGGCAGCTTTTTGGACGATTCTGTTCCGGGTTTCGTCACTGACGTTGTACTTGCCAGCTAAAGCGCGGGAGACCAAACCTTTGGTCACCCCGCACGCGCGGGCAATGTCTTCGAGGCGGACTCGTTCAGGCATGAAAGCCTCCTTTTGTAAACAATCTCTTTTTTTCGTTAACTTCAATCCTTTGTTTACAAAGAAGGGTAGAAGAGAAGGGGCGACGGAAGGAGACCATCGCCCCGTTTGTTGGAAGGCTACCAGGCTAAGACGTTGTCGACGAAGATCGAACCCGTGACGATGTCAGCTGTTGAAGCCGACGCGGTGAAGAAGAAAGAATAACCATAAATCGCCTGTGCGATTGTCGAGCCACCACTCCAAGTGCCGGTGAAAGTCGTCCAATCGGTATTGGCGGGTAAGTTGCAAGAGATGCTGGTTTGGGCCCGACCCGTAGCGCTGGTTCCCGAAGCCGTGCACATATAGAGAAAGCCCGCGATCGGAAGACTGCTGGCGTTCTTGATCCGAATCGAGAAATTCCCAAACGAGCCAAACGAACCTGTCTGAGCGAACCGGTAACGGTATTTGCCGACTTTCGCCGCCGTGGTATTCATCGCAAACTGGCCTGAGGTGAAACCGCCAGCCACCGTCTCCGTGGAAACCCCGACATGGTCGACATTGCTATCGAGAACCGCAAAGTTCCCGCTGTTATTGGCATCCTGATCAACCGTATATTTTGCT
>JBAYEZ010000037.1:0-7995 GCA_041667485.1 Bacilli bacterium | reverse complement strand
GTTGTAGTTGTGCGCCTGGCGCCAGACCGTCTCGGACTGGGGCTGGACGCCGGCAACCGCGTCGAACACCGCGACGGCACCGTCGAGGACGCGCAGCGAACGCTCGACCTCGGCCGTGAAGTCCACGTGGCCCGGGGTGTCGATGATCTGGATGACATGGTGCTTCCAGAAGCAGGTGGTGGCGGCGCTGGTGATGGTGACGCCGCGCTCCTGCTCCTGCACCATCCAGTCCATGACGGCGGTGCCTTCGTGGACCTCGCCGATCTTGTGGGTGCGGCCGGTGTAATAGAGAATACGTTCGGAAGTCGTTGTCTTGCCCGCGTCGATGTGGGCCATGATTCCGATATTGCGGGTATGAGGGAGGTCGTAGGTCTCCGATTCGGTAATAACTAATTCGTCGTTGGCCATTTCTGTTTCTCCTTACCAGCGGTAGTGCGCGTAAGCCTTGTTGGCTTCCGCCATCTTATGCACATCTTCCCTCTTTTTGACAGCGTTGCCGGTGCCATTGGCGGCATCGATGATTTCACCAGCGAGTCTCTCGTCCATCGTCTTCTCATTGCGAAGACGGGCATAAGTGACGAGCCAGCGTAAACCTAGGGTCTGCTTTCTTTCCGGAGTGACCTCGACCGGGACTTGATAGTTGGCCGCGCCGATACGGCGGACCTTGAGTTCGACTTCCGGCATGATGTTGTTGATCGCGGTTGCGAAGACATCGATGGCCGGCTTCTTGGTCTTATCTTCGATGATCTTGAAGGAGTCGTAGATGATGGTCTGAGAGATGCCTCTCTTGCCATCGTACATGACCTTGTTGATCAAGCGGGTGACTAATTTCGAATTGTAAACTGGATCGGGAAGAACATCCCGCTTCTCGTGTTTTAATTTGCGTGACATAGTTTATTTCCCTTTCCTTATTTCGCCGCCGGAGCCGGACGTTTGGTTCCGTACTGGCTTCTGCCTTGTCTGCGGGCTTCAATGCCAGCGCAGTCGAGGCAACCACGAATGATGTGGTAGCGAACGCCAGGGAGATCCTTGACACGGCCACCGCGAATCATCACGGTCGAGTGTTCCTGAAGGTTGTGGCCTTCACCGCCGATGTAGGCGGTGACTTCATAACCATTGCTTAAACGAACACGAGCGTACTTGCGAAGAGCCGAGTTCGGCTTCTTCGGGGTCATCGTTCCGACACGGGTGCAAACACCGCGTTTCTGAGCGGAAGGCTGATTGGTCGCTTTCTTGGTGAGGTTGTTCCATCTGTGGCCGAGAGCCGGGGTCTTCGACTTCTTTGCGGCAGTCGTTCTTCCCTGTCTCACCAGCTGATTGATTGTTGGCATTTTGACTATTTTCTCCTTTGCCTTTGATACACACGTTTCCCAGTGTGTCAATTCGGTTCGTAATTAAAATGGCAAAACTGCCATTTCCTTACGTCCGAGCGAAACTATACACGTGCTCTAGGGAAGTTGTCAACAGGAAAATTAACGGCCTTTATCCTTTCGAGAATTACCCCGAGGATTTCGGAGGCAGTTCTCCCTCTTTTTTTGGTGGCCTTCTCCCCGATCTCGATTTCTGAAGATCCGGCCCAACGAGGCAAAAGAAAACCGATCACCCACTTATTCCTTTTAAGGAAGAAACATCTCCCGTATTAGCGAATCCCAGCAAGAATATCAACGCCCCTTTTTTCAAAGGAGAGGGACGGCCAACGGATTCCATCTTATGAATCCGCGCTAGCGGCAATCGCTTTCAGAAGCGCGCCATCCTTGGCTTTGCTAACTCTATTCGACCCTCTGATGCCTTTTTTGCCGACGATATTGAACGGATTATCAAAAAGGACCAAAGCAAATCAGACTCGCGATTCTCATTAATAAGCAAACCCCTGCCGGCAATCGCAGCACCTTCGTTTCCGAAGGCATGGGCGACTGTCTCCTAAGAAGTTATTGGCTCTTTCAAAGAAGGGGCCAGAAGATTATTTGGCGAAATAGCGGGAATAGGTGAGGGCGGCCAAGAGAAGCATGAAGGCGCTGATGATGATGCCGACGATATTGAGAACCCGATTATCGACTTTCTTGGCCACTGCTAAGCCGATGATGCCAAGGATTAAGCCGAAGGTTCCGAGGCTTAGCACGCCAAAGATAATCGAAAGAATACCGAGGATGTGAGCCCCGCGGTCATCGATGACCTCAGGGGCATCGTAAGGGCGGATTCCTTTTTCGGTTTCCGGCAAAGAATCCGTATCGTTCTTGCTCCCGCAATAAGGGCAGAAACGATCGTTATCGTCGATTTGACGTCCGCAATGGTGGCAAAACATAAGGCGCTATCGTTAGCGCGATACGATTATCCTCTAAGTGAAAGAAAAATCAATTCCCCCACCCAAAAGAGGGATGGCAGCGCTTTTATTAACCATTTCTTAACCATCGTCTTTTTCTTTTTGGGACAAAGATGGCTTATCATATCTCTACCTTAGTGAGAGGGAATAACCGTGGAAATTTCCGAAGAAACCGCCAAAGCTTTCCTCTCAGGGGACCGCGCCGCCACGAGCGAGGTCTACCTAGCCTATCGGCGGTTGCTCTACTTCATCATCGTCTCGATTGTCAAGAATCAGGAGGATGCCGCGGATGTGTTTGAGGAGATGTTTACCCATCTCCTCGCCGATCCGCCTCAACTTGCTTCGCCGAAGAAGCTCCAGGCCTACCTGTGCGCAAGCGCTCGCCACGCGGCCATCAGCTTCGCCAAGAGACGGGACGCCCTGATCGACTATAGCGATCTCATGGACGTCTATGGCCAAGAAGAAAAAGACAACGATTACCTGCAAACCCTCTTAGGAGGATTGTCCGATCTTGAGGCGATCGTCTTCACCTACAAAATCGTCTATGAGTTTTCCTACCGTGAAATCTCCGCTCTGACGGGCATCCCCCGCATGAGTGCGAACCGCCTCTATCATGAGGCGCTCAAAAAGGCCCGTCGCCTTTATGGAGTCAAAAAACATGATTAACAAAAAATCGTATCGCCTTTCCTTATTAAAAGAGATGGACCGGCTGACCCCGGCTCTCGCTGGCTATCAGAACGTCGAAGTGACACCCAAGGTCGTTTCGACTCCGCACCACCGCCTCAATCCGCTCGTTTTCGCCCTCGGCGGCGCCTGCAGCATCATCGCTCTCGTCTTAGCTCTCGTTTTGCCGAATGTCATTCCTCTTTCACCCAAGCCGATCGACTACGATATCGCCAACGATGAACCCAATTATTTTTCCAGCCGGATTTTCAACGCAGTCATCACCGGCGATAAAAACTATACCTATACCGTTCCGAGCGAACAGCTGCCCGAAGAGAATCGAGATGATCGTTATCAAACTTATCAAAGTTTCACTGTTCTTGATTCATTCTATATAAAAACTTGTTTCAATACCGGAATGGCTCCCTTCTTTCCTGACGAATTTGCCAATCAACAAATCGATACGGTAGTTGCTTGGCTCAAAATTGAAATTCCTCGTGTCACATATTTTGGAAAACGATATTATAGCAATTACTTCCGGTCTTTTATCGTCTTTCGCTATGGTACTATCGTCCAAGGATTTCTCGGTTATAGAGAAGGAACACAAAATAGCAGTGATAATACCATTAACCCTTTAGAAACCTATTATTTTGATTCTGAGAAACTACTTACGCCAAATCACTTGGCTTTTGAAAACCAAAAAGGCGAATATATCTATGAAATCAGCATCAATTTGGGTGAATCGATTCGCGATGTCGAAATCGAAGGTTCTGTTCGGCCCTCTCCGTTTGATTCCGGCGTTTCTGAGCAAAAACAAATCCCCTGCAGCGTCGACCCCACCTCTTGGAGCAGAGACGATCTTTCAAACGTTGTCGCTTTGGCCCAAGATGCTGCCCCGTTGCGGGTCGATATCAAGGCTAAGGTTGTCGGCAAAGAGCCGAGCGACCGCCGCACCTTCTATGTCGAATCCGAAACGGAATCGGCATTAAAAACCGTCTTTTCCCAATACTACAAAATCAATGGAGCGATCTATTCTGCTGGCGATGTCAACATGAAGGTAGGCGCCGAAATCTCTTTCTTTTATTTCCGGCGTTATGAAGGTCCAACACCAAATTATCTTTGGCTCCACGTGGTTGAGATTCTTTAAGGGGAGGGAGGTTTCATAAAACCATGAAACTTAATAAGACGATACTGGTCGTTTTGGCAGCGGGCCTTTCACTCGCTGCCGCCCCCGGAGGCGGGGGGGAGAAAAAGACCCGACTATCGAGACAAACGCCACTCCGATAGTGCGATTTAACCGGCAAGCCGAGCAAGAGACGCCAGAAGAAAAGCAGGATCCGGAGCCGTTAAGCCTTTATCCGGATACGGAGTGTGATTCTTATGAGCCCAACGACACCCCTACCCAAGCCACTCCTATCAGCCCCGACCAAAACGGGGAACCCACAAACTACACTGCAAGCATTCAAGCTACAATTCACCGCCATGTCGATATCCTAGGCGGAACACAGGGCGTCGATGAAGATTATTTTTATTTCAACGTTTATGGAACTGCGAACATTTCGGTCAGTTTAACGAACGTACCTAATCTCAATAATTACCGACTTGAGATATTTAAATCACAAAACGTCCCCTATTCGACGGCACTTGATTCTATAGCTTATCCAAACGGAAATGGAGCATCGTTTACGTACAATGGCCCTGGATTGGCAGGTACTTATTTCGCCAAAATTTTCGATCCAGATAATCGAAATTACGATGCCGATTGGTACTATGGACTTTCTGTATCCGTTTCTTATGTTCACACAAGCGAAACCATCAGCAACGCTCGTTTTAACAAAGGCTGCAAAGCCCTGTTATGGAAATCGGATTTTGATCCGGCCGGCATCGCGCCCTTTTCCATCTCGGACCGCGAACAAGTTGGCAGTTACACTGCCTTCCATAATTTGAATGAGAACCGCTTGATGAATGCGCTGCGGGCGGAGTCCAACGGCACTCGCATACCTCAGGCGATCCTTTATGTTTGGAGCGCTGACATCAAGAGCTACCTCATTGAAAAACTGTCCCTAATCAGCGCCGCTCTGGCTCAGCGAGCCGATCAAGCCGAAACGCTTGTCATCAAAAAGGAATATTATTCTCAAACTGCCAACGGCATTCTCGCCACGCTATCGATTTGCTCATCCGCGATACCAGAACCTGCGGGCTTAATTCTTTCGATCTCCTTCACCCTGTCAAGTTTGCTGGTTGACCCTGTTCTTGATTTGATTTTCCCAGCGGAAAACCAAGTCAGGTTATCCAGTCTTCAAGGTTATGTCACCTGTCTCATCACCGCTCTGCAACTAAGCCAAGGAGTTGTTCAAATCCCTTGCGCTTATGCCTTGAGCGAAACGAATGAGCCCGGCATTGCCAAACAATTCGTGGACTATACGCCGACTTATCCCGATAGTGGTTTCGCTTTCGCCGGCGATGAGATTTCCGCCTATCAGCCAGGCGCGCTCGCCTATGGCAAAAGCTACTTCATCAAAGACAACTCCGATTTGTACAATATCACCCACGGCATCTATCAATTGAGCGCTGATGATGTCAATACGGATAACCCGGGTATTCCATTGACGGCAGTCGAACCGATCATTACCGCCGGACTATTAACCGGTGAATATCGTTGGTTCCATTTCACCGCCTCAAGCGATGGCTATTATCGGTTTTATACCGAGGGTAGCGCCTCAATGGTAATCGATGCCTGCAATAGAATGACCGCCGCTCAGCATAACGACACCCTTTTTGCAACGTCTACCCACACCTCCGATGGCCATAATGCCGAAGTCACCTGCTATGTGGCTGCCGGAACAACCTGCTATTTCCGTCTCCACGCGACTTCCTACGCCAGCGCTCCGGCATTTGTTTTCCGGACTTCTCTTGTTCAGGCAATCCACCTTCATATCTATACCGATCACTATGCTTACGTCGACAACAGCAGCCACCGCGCCTATTGCGTTTGCGGCGTCTCTCACCTTGAAGCGCACATGCTTTCGGCGAAAACGATAATCCGCCAAGGGGCAATTTACGCGAATTGCACCAAGTGCAATCATCTGATCAATGTTTCAGGAGGGGGCAGCATCGTCGCCCCGTATAACGCTCCAAGACCCACGGGCATCGATTCCGGAACCTTCGCGCAATCGCCTCAAATAGACCGCTTCGATTGTCTCGACTAATCCAGCAAAAAACGGCAGTTCCTCACAAAAGAACGGCCGTTTCTTCGTCTTTTTCATTTTGCCCTCGCTAAGGCAACGAAAAATCGATCGGATCCTGGGCTCTTTTAAAATCAGAGGAGAATTCGCCAAAGATAATTCGTTTTGGCGGGAACGAAAAAAGTCAAAACGACACATTTTGTGGCTTTATTGGCCTCATAAAAACGAAGTAACGTTCGAAAACAACCACGTGCATCCCCCAATTTCGCAATTCAGTTGAAACCGGAGACACTCCTAAATAAGGGAAATCTCTCAAGGAGCCAAGGCGCTTCAAAAAGAGCACTGAGGGTTTCTTGAGCCTTGGCTTGGGAGGTTAAAAAGAAGAGAGATATTCCATTTCTCGAAAAACGTTGGCTTTAAAGGTGTCAAACAACAGAAGCTCATAAGCCATTCTTTGTTTTCAATGCCGTATTTTTTGCGAAGTTCATTGAAAAAGAGCTCGGTTCGGCAGCAACATCAAATCTAATTTTTCTTCAGGTTCATCGTCAAGATCAAACGCGAGCAAGACTGAATCGCCTTTCCCATCGACGGTAATAAAGATTGACGCCTCGCTTTCTTCGGCCAAAAAAGACGCTTCAGGATAATGATTTCGTAATTCGGCAGACGGGAGGGCATGGGACATGATTCGGCCCTCCCAATATCTTGTAATATCATAATCATTGTGTAGAAGAAAAAAGAAAGGGACACCCTCTTTCGAGAGTGACCCTTGTAGCAATCGGAACACCTACTTCGTTTCGGGCTCTTCGAGCTCGTCTTTGCGGTCGTGGGCTTCGATATACTGAGCCTTGACCTGCTTCATCTTCTCAAGAACATCGAAGGAAGCGAGTTTCGCATCCTCCTCCGCATCGCTCAGTAAGCCCGTTCCAGCCGGAATGAGTTTGCCGGTGATGACATTCTCCTTGAGACCATGGAGGTTATCGCGCTTTGCCTTGATCGCCGCGTCGGTTAAGACCCGGGTGGTTTCCTGGAAGGAAGCCGCCGAGAGGAACGACTCGGTCTCCAAAGCCGCTTTGGTGATGCCAAGGACGAGCGGGTGGCCTAAGGCCGGCCGCTTGCCATTGAGAAGCGCCTCTTGGTTCGAGAGAGTGTAACGATCGATATCAACGCGGGTACCCGGCAGCAAGTCGGTGTCGCCCCCATCGATGATGACCATCTTGCGAAGCATCTGACGGATGATGACCTCAAGGTGCTTATCGGAAATACCGATGCCTTGAGCGGCGTAGACCTTTTGAATCTCCTTGATCATGTAGACTTCGACTTTCTCGACGTCTGCCACTTCAAGAAGCTGTTTCGGATTGATCGCGCCTTCGGTGATCTTGCCGCCGTTTTCAACGTGGTCGCCCACCTTGACCCGGAGCCGGACGCCGTATCCCGTCGTATATTCCTTCACCTCAGGGGCATTTTGCTCCTCGGTGCTCTTCGACGAACTTTCGACGGTGACAACATAACGGCCGTTGCCGTCGTCTTTGATCTCCTTGACCGTGCCATCGATCTCGCTGATGAGCGCTTCGCCTTTCGGGTTACGCGACTCGACGAGTTCCTGAACACGCGGAAGACCTTGGGTAATATCGGTTCCCGCCATGCCGCCGGTATGGAAGACCCGCATCGTTAGCTGGGTGCCCGGTTCGCCGATGGACTGAGCGGCCATAATACCCACCGCTTCGCCGACTTCGACGAGACGGCCGGTCGCCATGTTGCGGCCATAGCAATGCTGGCAGACGCCATTTTTGGTCTGGCAGGTGAAGAGCGAGCGAATCTCGACTTCCT
>JBAYEZ010000036.1:0-8025 GCA_041667485.1 Bacilli bacterium | reverse complement strand
TCGGGCTTGAGAGCGTCGAGGGTCCGCATATTGTGGAGGCGGTCGGCTAATTTGACCAAGATGACGCGAACGTCTTTGGCCATGCCCAAAAAAATCTTGCGGTGATCTTCGGCTTCGAAGTCCTGCTCGGTCCGATGCGACAGTTTCATCCGCTGGATCTTGGTAAGCGAGTCGACGATCATCGCGACGTCGTCACCAAACTGCTTGCGGATATCCTCAATCGTGAGATCGGTGTCCTCGACCGTGTCGTGGAGAAGGCCGCTGGCCAAAGTCTCAGGCCCCGATTGGAGCTCGGCCAAAATATAGGCCACCTCGATCGGGTGATGGATGTAGGGTTCGCCGCTTTTGCGGAGGACCCCCGTATGCTTGAGATCGGCGAGGTGATAGGCGTCTTCGACCATTTTGCGGTCGGCCGGGTTCTTGATATAGGTATAAAAAAGTTCGCGGAGCTGCTCGAAGTTGTGCATCGGGTAGCCGCCGTTCATCTCGAGAGGTTTTTTCGCTAAATTCACCGGTTCGGTCATATGGCGTTATTATAGTCCCGCGCGCGAGGAAATAGCCACACTTTAGGTGCCTTTACGCCTTCTCGGCGTAGAGATCAAGGCTCAATCTCCCCTTGTAGCAATTGAGGGCGAAATGGACCTCGAGGCTCGTCAAGGCGGCTAAATCGAAGTCTTTCGCCCCCAAAGCGAAAGAAAAGAGGCGGGCTTCCTGATTCAGCGAAGTTGAAAGATACTTGCCATTCATCAGATAGGTAAACGTTTTCGGATCGAGATCCTTCACGAGGAAAGTCGGGGCTTTGAAGCCTTGACCAAAGGGGCCGAAACTTTGGAGCACGCGGTAATTCGCCATCGTGGCCTCACTCAGCTCCAAAGGAATCAGTTTTTCATTCGTTGGGGTCAGTTTGTGCTTGAGGGCGGCAAAAAGGAAATCTTTCTTAAAGCGGGCGAAGTCCGCTTTATTAATCGAGACGCCCCCAGCGAAAGCGTGGCCGCCTTTCGTTAAGGGAGTCGCCATGCCTTCGAGCGCTTTAAGGACGTTAAAACCTTCTTTGCTCCGAATCGAGCCAACCCAAATGCCGGGATCTTTCTTTTCGGGCGAGAAGATGGCGACGGGTTTTTCGTATTCTTGCAAAAGGCGATTAGCCAATAAGCCATTGAGCCCTTCGGGGATGTCCGCTTCGACGACGATCGCTTCTTCCGCGGGGTCGAAAACGAGGGCCGCTTCGGCCGCTTTGGTCTTTTCTTTCCGTTCGGCGTTGACCGCATTGAGCCAATGGACCATCGCCTCTTTCCCCGGCCATTCCGGGATGACGAAATACTTGAGGAGCCGATTGATTTCGTAACCTTCGAGGAGACGGCCGACCGCATTGAGCTTCGGGATGATCTCCATCGAAAGCACCGTCTCATCGATTGGGCTTTTCTCGCTCAACGAGCAAATTTCAGGGTAAGGATGCTCTTTTAAGACGTTCAAAGCGAGGCGGAGGATTTCGCGGTTGTAGTTTTCTAAGGGCATCAGATCGCTCAGGGTCGAAAGAGCGCCGAGGACGAGAAGATAGTCCTCTTCCTTCTTCAATAAAGCCACCGAGAAAACAAAAGCGAGGTAGCCCGCCGAAATCGGGGTGGGCCCGTAATGGAGGGTGGCGGGATGAAGAAGAGCGAGACAATCCGGTTTTTCCTCACCGAATTCATGGTGGTCAAGGATCAAAACCCCAACCCCTTTCTCTTTGGCCTTCTTCAAAGCCGGATACGCGGTCACGCCATTATCGCAGGTGAAAATGTAATCAAAGCCCTTGGCCGCTATTTTTTCGACGTTTTCTTCGTTAAGGCCGTAGCCATCCTTGTAACGGGATGGGAGATAGCCTTCGGCCTGAAGCCCATATTCTTTGAAGGCGCGAAGCAAGATGGAACACGAGGCGATCCCATCGGTGTCGTAGTCGCCATAGATGAGGATTTTCTTGCCCGTTGCCTTGCAGCTATTCAATAGGGCGATGGTCTTTTCGACTTCGGGGCGGTCATCGATCAAAGGCAAAGCGGAAAAAGAGGGCGGCAAAGCCCTCTTTTCGTACTCTTCTTTCGAAAAGCCGTAATAGGCTAAGAGTTTCGCGAAGAAATCCATCAGTCGTTGATGCCGATGAAGGTCGCTTCCTCGGGCTCGGCGCCCCGTTTGCGGGGTCCGTTGGCGTTAGGAGTCGGCGTATCTTTTTTAAGCGGATGGAAGTTGATGTGAATCTGGCTGAGCAACTTATCGAGGTAGATGCTGAGCGGCGTCAACAAGGATAGGGTCAGGATCAAAGCGACGACGAAGCCGAAGAGCGAGCCGAGGGCGTCGTAGCGCCAAATCGACGGCAAGATGCCCGAGAGAGCGATGAAGCAAACCGACACGATCAAGCTATAAAGGACAAGATCGCCCGCCCCTTGCCGATTGGCCAGTTTGAGCATCTGGGCTTTGAAATCAAGCCTCGTCTTATCGCGCTCGCGCGATTCGTGGGCCAGTTCTTTTTCTTTCGACAAGATAAAGAGCGAAAGGAGATAGCTGAGAATCGTCGCGCTCACGATACCAATCGAGACGAGCGGGGTAACCGCGATGCGGCTGAGGGCGAAGAAACCGGCCACCGCCACGCCGCTCACGCCCGCAAAGAGCGTCACGCTGGCCGCGCGAGAAAGTTTGTAACGGAGCAGGAAGTAAACGAACAAGGAAGCGAGCGAAATCGAGATCGCGACATAGACGCTTCCGAGGGTCGGGGTGCCCGACTGGACGCTCACGACATCGGCGCTTCCGACAAGCGAGGCATCGAAGTTCGCCGCCCCGTCTTCAAGGGCGTCCTGCAAAGTCGAATAGATAGTGGTCGTGCCGGCGAAGCTCGAAGAAATCTGATAGTTCGTCGCCAGAATATTGAGGGTAGCCGTCAGCGGGATCTCGTAATAATAAACGGTATAGGTGATCTTATTTTCCGAATCATAGACTTCGCCGCTTTCGCTTACGAAACTGCCGGAAATCGCGTTGAGGTTCGTCGCGCCGCTTTCGCCCGGGAGCGTCAAAGCGATGTTGGCTAAGAAATCGGTCCGCACTTGCGATTCGCTCGTCAGTTTGTTGGCGTTCGAACCTTTTTGCGACCAATATTCAAGCGAAAGCGAGGTCGTGTCGCTATAGGTGTTGGCGTAGTTGTAGGCGCTCCCCTGAGTGGCGCTGAAAACCGAAATGCCCGCGATCGAAGCGATAGCGACGAGCGCCGCCACGATGGCGATACCCTTGTGGCCTTTCTGGAAATTGGTTTCGGCATAAGGGCCGAAATAGGTCTGTTTTTCTTCTTTGAGCGGATTGATGATCTTGCTTTCATCGATGCCATAGTTCCGGCCCAGCTGGCTTTCGACGGTGTTGTCGTTGCCTAAGAGCCAGCCTTCAAGCCGCAAAATCAAAATGTTGCTGATCGCGCCGAGCGCCCCGCCGAAGACGAGGACGAGGCCCATCTTCCCCATCACATCGGGGAGGAGGCCATAGACGCAAAGGCCAACCACGATCGAAATGATGCCTGAGTCAATTGTCGGCCACAGGGCTTTCTTAATCGCTTCTTGATGGGCTTTCTTCGGGCTTCTGCCCGCATAAAGATCTTCTTTGACTTTGGCGAAATAGTAGACGCCGCCGAATCCCGTCACAAGCGAGACGAGAAGCAGCCCAATCAATGCTCCAATGCCGAACTGGGCGTGGAAATAAACGAATAAAAGCAAGGTCGAGACGACGCTCACGGCGACGTTCGAGAGGATCGCCACCGCGCCCAAACGATAATAAAGGGCAAGGAGAATCGCGGCGAAGGCGAGGCAAACGAGCGAAGCGATCAGAGTCAGGTTGAAGGCGGGCGAAAGATGCCAATCGCCGGCTTTGATCAAACTTTCGACCGAGGCGTCGACGTCGCTGCTATAGGAATAAACAACATCAACTCCGCGCTTATCGCCAAGGATGTCGTGATAGTTCGAGGCATTGAGCAAATTGAGATAGTATTTGGCGGCTTTATAGGCTGAATCGGCCTTGGAAGCGTCATAGCCGCTCGAGGTCAACGCATCGCTATTGGGGACGAGTTGGAGCGTTTTGTATTTGTTATCAGAGTCTTTCGGCTCAAACCAAGCGTTGGTGGCGTTTTCGCCGAAGATCAGACGCTTGGACATATTGATGTCTTGGCTCGAACCCGAGGCGGTCGCGTCGGCGTAGTTATCGCCCGTCTGGCGGTTGGCCCAAATCACGAGGTAGCAGTTGACGGCTCCTTGCTGGGTCGAGCTCGAAGCGGCTTTGGTGTTGGTTGTGCAGAAAGAGATAAGATCGCCCATCGCTTCTTTCTCGCCCGGCGAATTGACGGGGATGGTGACGACCGGAATGTTATTGACGTAGGTGATGCTGGCGGTCTGGCCTTCAAACATCGCGTTGTCGCTGTATTTATCGCCAAGGTAGGTATCGTCGGCTTTCTTCTGGACGGTTTCATCGCTGCAGCCGGCCGTGATCGTCAAATTTCCACCGGAGAACGGGAGGTAATTTTCAAGGTATTGATACTCGGTCGCATCGGCTTTTTGAGCCCGGATCGAAACTTTGATCGTGTCATAGCCGATTTTGGTGACGGTGCCGTTGGCATCCCAAGCTTTGAGGCGGGTTTCCATTTCCTTCGCCACCGCATCGACGGCTTCGTAATCGAATTCGCTGCCGATGTAATCCGCGGTTTGGACCCCATCGTAGGTGCTGTCGCTCTTGGCTAAACGGAAATAAAGTTCCTTGCCATAACCATAGGTGATGTCGCTATCGAGCGAGGTAATCGTCGATCCCATCGTGGCTGCCGCCCCGAAGAGAATGGCGCCTGAGAGCAATAAATACGCTAACTTTCTCCGCATATGCTTCCTCCTAGTACCCTACGCATAAAAAACGCGCTGGTAAGCGGTGTTTATTCTAGCGCATATGCGCGGGCGTAGACAAGCGAAGAATTTAGTTTTTCCTTTTGGAAGAAAAGAAAAGGGGCTTCTGCCCCTAACAAGAGCGGCCTTTCGCTATTTCGAAGCGGGTTTTACGGGAATTCCGTCTTTCTGCGCGACAAGATCGATATCGGATGGATGGTATTTTTTTAGGCGAAATCAGCGGTATCATCGACCCTGAGGCAACCCACGCCTGAACGAAGGCCGGCGATCATCATCAAAATTTCGTGGGCCGTGTTGCGGAGGAAAACGCTGGCGGCCGCCTTGTTTTCGCCTCGGCTTAGGTTTGTTCTTCGACCCGCTTTCTTTTAGCGCCCTCCTTGCGGTCATTGGCGAAGATCCCCAGGAAAGGATCGGCACCGCGAGGAGGAAAAAGACGCTTGAGGCAACCGAAAGATGAAAAGGTAGAAAGCGTGACTTCGGCCATCGTTAGCCTCTTATATCAAAACAAAGAACTTTGATGAGGTCTTTTTAAATGAGCGTACGCTTTTTCGGTCGCGACGCGACCTCGCGGAGTTCGATCGATCATTCCGATCATCAGAAGATAGGGCTCATAAACGTCTTCGAGGTTGGTGATTTCTTCGCCGATTGCCGAGGCGATGGCCTCGAGCCCGACCGGCCCGCCGTGAAAACGCTCGATGATGGCGGCAAGATATTTGAGGTCGACGTCATCGAGGCCAAGCTCATCGATTTTGAGGGCGGCGAGGGCTTTGAGAGCGGAATCGCGGTCGATTCTGTCTTTGTTTTCAAACGAGGCGAAGTCGCGGACCCGCTTATAGAGGCGGTTGGCGATGCGAGGCGTGCCGCGCGAACGAGCGGCAAGAAGGGCCTCGGCATCTTTATCGATCGGCATCCCCAGCACGTGCGAGGTCCGTTCGATGATCTGGGCCAGCTCGTTCGGAGTGTAGAAATTTAATTTGGCCGCGATGCCAAAACGAGCTCGTAGAGGCGAAGAGAGATCCCCCGCTCTCGTCGTCGCCCCCACCAAAGTGAAGGGTGCGAGGTCCATCGTCAGCGCTTTGGCGTTGCCGTCGCGATTGATCATGATCGAAAGTTTGTAGTCTTCCATCGCTCCGTAGAGCACCTCTTCGACTTGGGAGGGCAAGCGGTGAATCTCATCGATGAAAAGGACGTCGCCGGCTTCGAGTTCGCTCAAAATCGCCGCGAGGTCGCCAGGCTTCTCTATCGAGGGCCCGTTGATGACTTTGATCGCGCCGCCCATCTCGTTGGCAATCACGTAAGCCAAGGTTGTTTTTCCTAAGCCAGGCGGACCATAAAGCAAGACATGGTCGAGGCATTCGTGACGGTTTTTGGCGCCAACCATAAAAACGTTCAAGTTATGCTTGAGCTCGCTTTGGCCGACGTAATCCTTCAGCGTTTGGGGCCGGAGGGTCAGTTCGCTCGAAGCGTCTTCGTCTTCTTTGTTGGCATCGAGGAGCCGCGACATCATCGCCCTCCTTTCGAGAGTTTGCGGAGAGCGAGGCGCAAAATCTCCTCATTGGAGGCATCAGGTTCGTTGATCGCGGCGAGGGCCGCTTCGATATCGCGGCTCTTGAAACCAAGATTCTTGAGGCCGGCCTCGACCTCCTCGTATTGCTTCGGATTGCCTTTTTCGTCGGTGGTGGCTAACTGGCCCTTCAAATCGAGGATAATCTGGGCCGCCGCTTTCGGGCCGATGCCGGGCAATTTCTTGAGATAAGTCGTGTTGTTGGCTTTGATGGCGGCAAAAAGCTCGTCGGGCGTCGTCTCTTTGAGAGCGTTGAGCGCGGTCTTGGGCCCGATACCTTTGACGTCAATCAAACTCAAAAAGGCCTGTTTCTCGAGTTTCGAGGAAAAACCGACCAAATAATGGTCGTTCTCGCCAAAGACTTCGTAGGCAAAAACCTGGGTTTCCTGGCCGAGTTTGAATTCGTTCGGCCGCGAAACCAAAAGCAAATAGGTGACGTCATGGACGTCGAGAGCGATCGAATCTTTGAGGATATCGACAATTTGGCCTTTGAGTGCGTAATACATAAGTTACTGGTAAACCGCCAGAAATAAGGCGAAGACCCCTAAGGCTAAGGCGATACCTGCCAAGAGGGCAAGCGAGCTGAAGAGCGTCTTTTCTTTCATGAGATTCATTATAAACGATGTGGAAGGCGTAAGAAAAGGAATCAATCGCTATACTCGAATTCGAAGTCGCCGAGCGCGACGGTATCGCCCTCCGCTGCCCCGAGTTCTTTGAGTTCGTCTTCGACGCCGATCTTGTCGAGGTAGTCAATCAGTTTTTTGATTCCCTCGTCGGTCGAGAGGTTGATCAAAGCGTAGGCCTTTTCGACCTTCTCGCCTTGGATCTTCCAATAATGAGGTTTGAGATGAAGGATTTCGAACGCGGAAACTTTCTGATCTTTGTGAGCATCGTAAATCTTGAGACCACCTTCTTTTTCGCTCATTCCTTTGAGCGGGAATTCCGGGGTCTTGTCAATCAAATCTTTGGTTAGGCTGAGGATAGCGTCGACCCCTTGGTGGGTCAAAGCCGATAAGGGCAGGGATTGAAAGCCAATCCGCTTGTCGAATGCCGCCTTTCGTTCTTCGGCCCCTTCGACGTCCATCATCGAGGCCACCACAATCTGCGGTCTCTTTTCGAGCTCGGCTCCATAGTCTTTGAGTTCTTCGTTGATAATCTGATAATCGCTAAAAGGATCGCGCTGACCATCCATCGCAACCAAGTGGATCAAGACTCGGCAGCGTTCGATGTGGCGCAAAAACTGAATGCCTAAACCCTTGCCTTCGTGAGCCCCTTGTATGAGACCGGGCATATCGGCCAAAACAAAGGAGCGGCCGTCTTTGAGATAGCAGACTCCGAGATTCGGAATCAAGGTGGTAAAAGGATAATCAGCGGTCGGGACATTGGCTTTGCTCACGACGTTGAGGAAGGTGCTCTTCCCCACCGAAGGGAAGCCGATGATGCCGGCATCCGCCAGCATCTTCAGTTCCAATACCAAACGTTTTCTTTCGCCCGGATGGCCATTTTCGGCGATTTTCGGAATCCGGTTGCGCGAACTCTTGAAGCAAGCGTTGCCTTTGCCGCCTC
>JBAYEZ010000035.1:0-8053 GCA_041667485.1 Bacilli bacterium | reverse complement strand
TGCCGACTTCGAGCCTCTCCTCCTTCGAGAGTCTGCTCATAATGAAAACCTCCTTGTCTACAATCACATCATCCTCGTCTACAAATGAATGTGTGACTGTCTACTTAGAGGTTAGCAGTTCATTAAGTTCTCGATTTTGGATTATGGAAATAGGAAATTGGTTTGTTCCCATCGAAATAATCTCATCACGCTCGAGAACTATGATCAGCGAAGATTCATCCCTTTATTGCCTTTGGAGAAAACTTTTATCTGCACAAAAAGCTAAGGAAATATGCAGTTGAAAATTAGGGTCGTTTTTTGGCGTCGTGGCCCGATTTGATCGTCCGGATTTTTCGGGACTTGAGCGCATCGCCAAAGGCTTTTGGGATTACCTAGATTCGCTTTCTTCGTTTTAGGTTGACTTGTTTAGTTCAAGTAAGCGGCGAGAATCGCGCGCATTTTCGGAAGGTCATCATAGACTAAGTCGCGATAATCGGAGAAATCGACACTTTCATACTGGTGAATGACGTGATCGCGGAATTGAGAAATGGCCTTCAGCTTTAACTCCGGGTGAGCGCGGACAAAATCAGTGCTTAATTCTTGACTCATCTGGCGCAAATGATTCAAGCGAAAGCCGATGGCATCTAGCGCTTGCCCGTTATGCTCGGGATCGGAGAAGTCGACGCGCTCTGCATAGAAAAAGATTCTATCGAGGTCATCGAGCATGGCTTTAACGTAGTAACGGTCGTTTTTGATGTTATCCATAGATTTTTACTCCAGTCGAAATGATTTCGCTGATAAAGCCCGGATTTTTTAAGATGCTGTCGATTTTGATTAAATCGACTTTTTTGTGGAGAGCAGTGGCCAGTTCTCCTTCGAATCCAATCAGATCCAAACCTTTTAGACTTCCGCCGAAAAGGAGATCCACATCCGATTTTTCGCCCGCTTTTCCTTTGGCATAAGAACCGAAGAGATAGAGAAAAGAAACTTGGCCATCGGGATGGTTTTTGGCCACGTTCACAATGATTTCGCGGAGTTCGTCGAGGGAATAAACACCTTTTTCCTCGCTGTAAGGCTCATAAGCATTGAGCTTTTCGCGGATAAGCTTGTCCAAGTAGCCTTTCGTCGAGGCGATGCCATATTCGTGGTTTTGGTAAGCGCGTAAGGAAATGCCAATCAGGTCCGCGGCTTGCTGCTGAGTTAATTTCTTTTGCTTTCGAAGTTCGTGGATTTCCATGCACCGATTGTAACATAACGTGCATAAATAAGAAATATAAACTTACCCTTTATGCATATAAGTATTTTTAATAAATGCCTCTTCTGCGTATTTCTGTTTTTAATACTTGCCTTTTTGAGCGGACCCAGGGGTCGGGTTTCAAGTTAGGATCTCCTAAAAGGCGTGAGGCCGGCCCGTGAACCAACCCGATAGTATTGAGGAGAGCCTATGAAAAAAGCGCGGTGTTATCGCGCTTTTGTGATTGCTTGGTGCCCGGGATCGGACTTGAACCGATATGAGTTATTCGCTCGAGGGATTTTAAGGGGGAGGTTCGCTTGTTTCGCCTTGTTTCAGAGCGTTTCAAACGGGCTGAAAAAGAGCCAAAAAACAATCGTCAATTTATAAATACGTCTCAATTTGTTTCAAAACGTTCCTTGAGGATCTGTCCAAACTCGAGAACTGCGGGGGATGTGCGAAGCGGTGGAGTTCTCGATTCCACCATTTATTAAATCTTAAAATAATAGGTATTACCTAATTAAATACGGAATACTCGAGAACTGCCATTTAAGCAAAAGCCCGCGTGGTTGAAGAGTTGATTCGGAGGATGCTTCCAACTTCGATTAACGGCCTACCCTAACTCCTGTGAAGGCGGTATCTAAGCCGTCATTTTTAGAGCTTGTTTCAAAAAATGGCCGTCAACGTTCATTTGAGGGGTTATATATCCTTTGAATGGGGAGCAAAAAAGTCCTTTGCGTCAATTCTCCCGGGTTTTTTGGTATTCATAAGATGACATCTAGATAATCTAGGCTGTTTTGCTTCAAACTCGAGAACAAAAAAATGGTCGGAATTTGCAAGTTTTCGGCCTTTCTCGAGCCTGGGATTCCTTAGGTATATTCGAATGTTGACGGATTTCTTTGGCTGCGAACATTAGAAATCTTTTTCTTTCGAATCGTGGTTTTCTTCTTCCTTGCCTGAAATTAATCGGCGGCGATTTTTGGCGTTTGATGTTGGAGGGTTGTCGAACGAAGGGGGCTATCACGTTTTGGGCAGGTTTTGAAAGACAGAGCAAGCAGGAGATCGTTGTTTATTTGGCTGGGTTCTCTTAGCTGAAATTCAAAGGCTAAAGTATCTAAAGAAAAACGAAAAACATTAGTGAATATCTGATATCTAAACCATTTTAATGGTATAATTAATTAAAGAGTTTTCATCGGTTTTTCGGAGGTTTTTATGAAGTATCAGTACAAGGTCATCCACGAGTCGGAGGAGAAGAATCTGGAGGGGGAGTTCAACCTTCTGGGGCGGGAGGGCTGGAAGGTCGTCTCCGTCGTCTGGGACTACAACCAGAGTCTTTTCGTCGCGACTTTAGAAAAAGAGATGAAATAATCCAAGGCCTTTTCTTGCGAGTATTGTATCTATTCGGGTTTCTGGCCAGTTCCGCAGAACGTTTTTCTGAATCTTTTGCATAGAGAGCAAGGTGCGCTTGCCAGCCCTGAAGGAAGCCGATCGTGTGATGCGGGCGAAGGCTTCTCAGTTAGGACGCCTTCACACGCTTGGATAGGCCTTGCCCTTCCAACGGATTTATGTCTAGCCCATAAAAGTGGAGAAGGAAATCCCATGTTCCACGACGACGCCGGCCGCGAAGGCGAAAACATCGAAAGCACTGCCTCAGCACACCAAGACAGAGCGATTTTCGGTTCACCCCATTTCGATGAGATTTTTTCTTGGCAACATCATCGACCATTCCTGCCCGATGATCCGGCGGTTGCCGATTCGAAACCGGCGAGACCAGGCTTAATGAAACCAAATAATCTTTTTATACATATTGACATTCGTCAATGTGTTAAGTAACATATTCACGCCTATCAATGTGGAAGCGAGGCGGATCATGGAACAGAAAGAACTCTTGGCCCGGATGGAAAGCTTATCGGATGCGACGCGGCTGGAGATCGTGCACTTGCTCTCAGAAAATGGGGAGCTCTGCGCGTGCGAGCTGCTCAAGAAACTCTCAATCACCCAAGGAACCCTATCCCATCATATGAAGGATTTGGCTGCCTCGGGCATCGTGACGTGCCGGAAAGATGGCAAGTGGTGCCATTACGCCATCAATAACAGGGCTCTGTGCGAAATGGCTGACTTCTTGCAAACGCTCTGCTGCCCAAAGCCGAGTGCTGTTCGTGAAGCCGTCTCGGGGAAAAATGATTAAGCAATAGGAGGAGTGTTATGAAATTATTCGATAAGCTTTTATCCGTTTGGGTGCTTCTCTGCATGGCCATCGGGGTTTTGCTGGGGAAATTCGTCCCCGCGATCCCGGAATTCATCACCAAATTCGAGGTCTATGGGGTCAACATCATCATCGCCATTCTTCTTTGGGTGATGATTTATCCGATGATGCTCAAGATCGATTTCAAGAGCGTCAAGGAGGTTGGCAAGAACCCGAAGGGGCTCTTCCTGACCTGGATCGTGAACTGGCTGATCAAGCCTTTCACGATGTATGGGATCGCCTTCCTGTTCTTCATGGTGATCTACAAGGGGATCATGCCGGACGTCGGCCAGGATTATCTGGCCGGGGCGATTCTCCTCGGCGTGGCGCCCTGCACCGCGATGGTGTTCGTTTGGAGCTCTTTGACCAAGGGGAACGCCGCTTATACCTTGGTTCAGGTCGCGACGAACGATCTTATCATCCTTCTTCTTTATGTTCCGATCAGTGGACTTCTCTTGGGCGTTGGCGGATTCTCGATTCCGTGGGGGACCTTGTTCTTCTCCGTGCTGATCTTCATCGTCGTGCCGATGGGCCTGGCGGTTTTGACCCGCTGGCTCGTGGTCAAGAAAAAAGGCGAGACCACGCTCAATAATGTGATTTCAAAGACGTCGAAATTCACCACGGCCAGCCTCTTGCTGACCCTCGTGATCATCTTCACGCTTCAGGCGGACCTCATTTGGGAGAACCCGCTTCACATCTTGCTGATTGCCATCCCGCTGACGATTCAGACCTTCTTTATCTTCGGGATCTCTTACGGGGCGGCCAAGTTATTGAAACTGCCGCACGACATCGCTTCTCCCGCCGCGATGGTGGGGGCGAGCAACTTCTTCGAGCTCGCCGTCGCGGTCGCCATCACCCTTTTCCCCGATCGGCCGGGGGTGGCGTTAGCAACGATCGTCGGCGTGCTTGTTGAGGTGCCGACCATGCTTCTATTGGTCCAGATCTCCAACAAGACCAAGGGCTGGTTCGACGCGAAGAAGGCGGAGATTCCCGCCACATGCGGAACCCAACAGGGAAAAGGAATAGACGCCCCGCTTGAGGACGATAGTCATAAAGAAGCCAATTCGCCGAACGGCAAATCAAAGGAGTGATTAGACATGAAAAAAATGGCCATATATGAACCCGCAATGTGCTGCTCAACCGGGCTTTGCGGTGTAGGCGTCAACCCAGACCTCCTCAGAATTTCCACCATTCTCAACGCGCTTAACAAACAAGGCGTTGTCGTGGACCGCTATAACCTGACCAGCGCGCCGATGAAGTTTGTCACAAATCTGGCTATTAATGATCTTATTAACAAAGAAGGCGTTGCTGCGCTGCCGGCCACAGTAGTCGATGGCGAAATCGTCATCAAAGGCAGATACCCGACCAATGAGGAAATCGCCAAATGGCTGAACGTTAGCGTTGATTTACTAGATAGTTCTGAAGACCGTGGACACAAAGGGGGCAACTGCCAATGACTCAAACATTTAATCCGAAACAGGTCAACTTAACGAAATATCTTTTTTATACGGGCAAAGGCGGCGTGGGCAAAACTTCAGTCGCCTGCGCCACTGCGGTTACCCTTGCGGACAGCGGGAAAAAAGTGCTGTTGATCAGCACAGACCCCGCATCCAATCTGCAAGACGTTTTCAACACTGACCTCAACAACAAGGGCAAAGCAATCCAAGAGGTCCCTAATTTGGTCGTCGCAAACCTTGATCCGATACAGGCGGCGGCCGAATATCGGGAAAGCGTAATTTCTCCTTATCGCGGGAAGCTTCCCGAGGCGGCGATTAGCAACATGGAGGAACAGCTTTCGGGTTCGTGCACCGTCGAGATCGCTGCGTTCAATGAGTTTTCACGGTTCATTACCGACGAAAAGATTGCCGGGAATTACGACCATATTATTTTTGACACAGCGCCGACCGGCCATACGCTCAGGATGCTGCGGCTTCCGTCGGCGTGGAGTAACTTCATCAGTGAAAGCACTCACGGAGCGTCCTGCTTAGGGCAACTGTCCGGGCTGGAAAGCCAACGCGCAGTGTACAAAAAGGCCGTGGATACTTTGGCCGACGGCAAACGGACGACGCTTATTCTCGTGTCGAGGCCAGAAGAGACCCCCCTGAAGGAAGCGGAGAGGGCCTCAAAGGACCTTGCGGAAATCGGAATCGTCAACCAGATAATGGTAATCAACGGCGTGCTGACCTCTTTTGATGACAGCGTTTCCAGAAGTCTCTATAGCAAACAGCAAAAGGCGCTCTCGGAAATGCCGGAACGTTTGAAAAGTCTTGCCTCCTATGTGGTCCCTCTCAGAGCCTACAACATAACAGGGATCGAAAACGTAAGATCGTTTCTCCTGGAGGACCATTATGAGGTAAGCGGAGAAAAGCCAAGCACGGGCGTGATTCCAAAGCTCAAAGACGTTGTCAATGACCTTTACAACACGAACAAAAAAGTCATCTTCACAATGGGGAAAGGCGGCGTGGGTAAAACAACGATTGCGGCCGCGATAGCTTTAGGGCTGTCTAAGAAAGGACGGAAAGTCCACTTGGCCACAACCGATCCCGCGGACCATCTTAGATTTGTGATTAGCGAAAGCAGCGGGATTACTATGAGCCACATCGATCCGCAGGCTGAGCTGAAGAAGTATCAGGAAGAGGTGCTTTCCAAGGCAAGACAAACGATGAGCGAAGATGATATCGCCTACATCAAAGAGGACCTGCGCTCCCCATGCACCCAGGAGATCGCTGTATTCCGTGCTTTTGCGGACATCGTGGAAAAAGCGGATGACGAGGTGGTCGTGATCGACACGGCGCCGACAGGCCACACCCTTTTGCTCCTCGAATCTACACAAAGCTATAACAAGGAAATCATGCGCTCGCAGGGGGATATCCCCGAATCCGTGAAAAAGCTGTTGCCCAGGCTGCGCAACGGGGACGAGACGGAAGCGATCATTGTCACTCTCGCGGAGGCCACGCCTGTCTATGAGGCGATGCGCCTCGAAGAAGACCTGAAGCGCGCGAACATTGCGACAAAATGGTGGGTTATTAATTCGTCGCTGTATTGCACGGGGACAACCAACAAAGCCCTCTCCGCCAAGGCAAGCAACGAGATTGAGTGGATCAATAAGGTCAAAGTGCATGCCGATGGGCGTTTTGCCGTCATTCCGTGGAGTTCGGACGAAATCAAGTACGATAAGTTAGCTAACCTGTTAAATTAAAAGGAGAAAAGAAAAATGAAAATCACCGACAAAGCCAAGGCGTTGCTGAAGGAGGCGCTTGCTTCGAATAAATGCGACGCTCTGCAAGCTCTGCAGGAGAAGTCCTGCTGTGGCACCTATTTAGTTTTTAATCTGACAAAACTCGACGCAAACGAAAAACCAGTCATTATCAACGACATACCGGTGATAATGGACTCCGATGCTCAAGAGAGGGCGGAAAAAGTAACAATTGACGTTGAAAATGGCGAATTGGTAGCCCGAGATGACGCCGCATCGTCCTGCGGTTGTTAGTTTCGGTTTGCCTTTCAACGGCGAAACGGTCTTTGCGGAAAAATGACGACCCAGATTTTATTCTTGGGTTCTCCGCTGAGGGAAACCCTTTGACCGCTCCGGCAGCAAAACCAAAAATCTGTGGCCAAGGCGTTTTGTACCGAATAATTTTTAGGTGCGGCTTTCCGCGACGCTCTTGAAAGAAGACAGTCTTAGACGACCTGCCGACGATAGCCAAAAGCGCGATGGTTCCTATCTTGCTTTGCGTAAAAAGCAAAAAAAGTCTAGATTGCACACGTGTGGTGACCGTCAAGCCGTTGCGGTTTATACTTTCATCGCTGCAGAGGAGGCAGCCTTAGGCGCCTCCGGCGAAGCGACCATCCTCTAGGATTTGGCGATTCTGGGCGGTCGCTTCCCCGGAAGCGGGAATCGCCAAAACATATGAGTGCTGCAAAGAGCGGGGCGGGAGCCCCTTTTGGGGCCGCATGCGCGGCCCTGGTCTCTTCGACGATGGACGAATGGTACGGCGCGAAGCACCGGAGGCCGTCGAAGGAGGAGATCGCCTTCGTCAACTCCGTCCCCGTGGGAAGATGCCCCTACTGCGGCTGCGCGGGCGTCACCAGGGAAGGCAGGAGGGAAGACGGGACGTCCGTCTTCCATTGCAAGGCGTGCAAAAGGCGTTTCGGGCCCCTCACCGGGACCCTGTTCGACTCGCACAAGATCCCCGTCTCCGAATGGGCGGGATTGTATGCTTAAAAAATAACCAGCTTTGACTGAGCGCCGCCCGGGAAATACCCTTTTCGCATGGAGGTTTCGAAAAGGAACATGGAAGAAGAAACGCAGATCCGGCCGATCCCGGGGATCGCGGCGAGCCCGGCCCCGAGCGTCTACAGCCTTGAGTTCAAGCTGACGAAGCTGTGTTGATTGCAAGATAATTTTCACCAATTCTGGCGGAATAGCTTTCACCATTTTCGGTGAATTCCATCCCGCCAGAAATGGCTATTTATATCTCACCACTAACATCCGGTTGGCCGCCCGCCCCTCGTTCCTGAGTTCCTGGGCCGCCCTCGGGACGCCGCACCCGCGGAGGTTCGCGCGGAAGATCCGCTCGATCTCCTCGGCCAGGGGG
>JBAYEZ010000034.1:0-8165 GCA_041667485.1 Bacilli bacterium | reverse complement strand
GGACAAATACGGGAGCGATAAGCCCGACACCCGCTACGATATCTTCCTCCATGACCTCTTGCCGATCCTCTCAAAGAGCGGCTTCGAAGGTTTTAAAGGCGCCAAATACATCAAAGGCATCGTCGTTCCCGGCGTCGCGAGCAAAACCTCGCGAAAGACGCTCGACGAACTCCAAGGCGAAGCCAAGAAGTTCAACCTCAAAGGCGTCTTGTCCTTAAAAATGGTCAACGGAGCCCTCGAAGGCTCGTTTACGAAGTTTTTGGACAAAGAGACGTCGAAGGAACTGGTCGCGTCCCTTGGGCTCAAAAACGAGGATTTATTGCTTTTCGCCTCCTCACCCTACCGCCGCGACATCGATTTCGGCCTCGGGGCATTGCGGACCCGCTATGCCAAAGAACTTGATCTTATCAAGCCGAATACCTACGATTTGCTTTGGGTTGTGAACTTCCCGATGTTCGATAAAATCGAAGGAACGGAGAACCAATACACGGCTGAGCACCATCCTTTCACCCGTCCGCGCGATGAGGACTTGCCGCTTCTCGATACTGATCCTGAGCGGGTTTTGGCCTACGCTTACGATATTGTCATCAACGGCTACGAAGCCGGCGGCGGCACTCTTCGCATTTATGATCACGACACCCAGTGGAAGATCTTCCGCCTTTTGGGTCTTTCTGAAGAAGAAGTGGCTCACAAATTCGGCTGGTTCATCGATGCCTTCAAGTATGGTGTTCCGCCCCATGCGGGATTCGCGCTCGGGCTCGATCGGGTCGCGATGATCCTTTGCGGGACCGACAACATCCGCGACGTCGAAGCCTTCCCGAAGAATCTTCAGGCGGTTGACCCGATGTCGCATGCGCCGACCCCAGTTGCTCAAGAAGCGTTGGACCAAGTCGGCATTGAAGTGAAGAAGGAATAAATACTACTTTAGTAGTATGAATGCCTAAAAATAAACTAAATATATCCTAGGAGGAAATAGGAATCATGGAAATGTTTAAGAAAGATGTCGCCCTCGACAATCTGTGCGTCGGCGCCCTGCGCGCCCTTGTCATCGACGAGACGAACCACGCCAAAAGCGGCCATCCGGGCATGGCGCTCGATATTGCCCCGGCCCTTTACGTCCTCTATAAGAACCACCTTGTGGCGGACCCCGAACATCCCGAATGGGTGAACCGGGATCGTTTTGTCCTTTCAAGCGGTCATAACTCCGCTTTGCTTTACGCGATGCTCCATCTCTCCGGTTACAAACTTTCGCTCGATGATCTTAAGGCTTTCCGCAGTTTGAACTCGATTACGCCTGGCCATCCGGAAATCGGCTTGACGCCCGGAGTTGACGCCTCGGCGGGCCCCTTGGGCCAAGGCATTGCCCAAGCGGTGGGCATGGCGGTGGCCGAAGAGGCCGTTGCCGCCTCTTACCCCGAGGGCAAGAGCGTAATGAACCATTATACCTATTGCCTTTGCGGCGATGGCTGCCTTGAAGAAGGACTTTCGCAAGAAGCCATTTCCTTCGCCGGACATCAGAAGCTCAACAAGCTGATTTTGATCTACGATGCCAACACCTCGACCCTTGACGGTCCGACATCCAACACGATGAGCGAAGACGTGAAACTCCGTTTTCTCTCGGCTGAATGGGATGTTTTGGAGGTAAAAGACGGCAATGACATGCTGGCGATCGACCACGCTTTGACCAAGGCGAAAACCTCGAGCCTTTGCCCGACCCTCATCATCATCCATACCTTGATTGGCTACGGTTCGGTGAATCAAGGAAGCCACAAGACGCATGGCGAGCCGCTCGGCGTCGAAGATGGGATGCATGCCAAAATGGTTTATGGCTACATCTACCCCGAATTCACGGTGCCGGAAGAAGTCTATGACCATTTCCGTCTGTCTTTCGCTTCCCGTGGGCAAAAAGCCTACAGCGACTGGACTAAAAAGTTCGATGCCTTTTCGGAAAAACATCCCAAAGAAAGCAAGGTTTTCCTCGATGCTTTCGCTCGGAATGTGGCGCCTTATCTTCCCGAGGTGCCGACCTTCGATCCCTCGACTTCGGAAGCGACCCGGAATTCTTCGGGCCACGTCGTGAGCTCCCTCCCGAGCGTGATGCCTTTCACCCTTGGCGGTTCGGCCGACGTCGCCGGATCTCTTAAGACCGCGATTCCGAACGATCCGGGCTTCTCTCGAGAGCATCCGGAGGCGAAAAACGTCTTTTTCGGTATCCGCGAATTCGCGATGGCGTCGATTCAAAATGGCATTTTGCTCCATGGCGGACTCGTCAGCTATGTCGGTTGCTTCCTCATTTTCAGCGATTATATGAAGGCTGCGGTGAGAATGAGCGCCCTTGAGAAACTGCCGGCCATTTATCTCTTCAGCCATGATTCGATCGCGGTTGGCGAAGATGGGCCGACTCACGAGCCGATCGAACAATTGGCCGCTTTCCGCTCGATGCCTGGCCTCCAGCTTTTCCGGCCCGCCGATGCCCGGGAAACCTATGCGGCCTGGCGGATCGCCCTCTTGAGTCACCACACGCCGACCTTGCTCGTTTTAAGCCGACAGAATTTGCCTTTATTGGCTCATTCCTCCGAAGAGGGTGTCCAGAAAGGCGCCTATGTCCTCGAAGCGAATCCGAAGAAAGAGATTCAGCTTCTCGCCACCGGGAGCGAGGTGTCGCTCTGCCTCGATATCGCTCGTCTGCTTAAAACGAAGGGCGTCGAAGCCGAAGTGGTGTCGATGCCGTCATTAGAAGTCTTCGATCAGCAAGACGCCAACTATAAAAAAAGCGTCCTATCATTGCCGAAGGATAAACGGTTCAGCTTCGAGATGGCTTCAGGCTTGGGCTGGTACAAATACGCCGATCATGTCTATTCGATTGAAGAGTTCGGTCGCTCGGCGCCGGGTCCGGAAGTCCTCAAGGCCTTTGGCTGGACTGCCGAAACAATGACCGCGAAAGTCCTTGCGGATTTGCATTAAGGTTGCCTTTTCGCGGAACTCTTTTAAAATGAAAGCATATGAAACGCGATTATTATTACCTCAATAACTATACGAATGGCGGCGAAATGGGCATTTCGCGACCCGCTTTCGAAGCGATTGCCAACGTGGCCGCCAACGAAGTTGAAGGGGCAAGCGTTTCCAAGCGCAAAACACGACTATTCAGCCTCGAGCATCCGGTCAAAGCGAGTTTCCGTCGGGATGGAAAAGTCGAGCTTCAACTCGATGTGACCATCCAAAAAGGCCAAGCCGTCAAAGATATTTGCCTTCAGATTCAAGAAGGGGTTGCCAGCGCGATCTCGATGATGTGCGAGACGGTGCCTTTCTCCGTTGAAGTCAAAGTGATCTCCGTTCGCTGAAGACGGAGTTTTTATGAGCGACAATCGAACATTGTTTGAGGAGAGGCTTCGGCGCTATCAGCGGCTCACGCTGACGCTTTTTTATCCGCCCCTATTATCCTTATTCGCTTGTTGCAGCGGTTATTTCTACTCGAGTTATGGCTATTTCTTTTCCTATGCCTTCGAACGTTTCCTGATGCTGAACTACGTTGAGATGAACCGCGGGGTGTATTCCTTCGCTTATTTCATCCCACTTCTCGTCGCTGTGCTTTTGCTTGGACTATTTCTTATTTTTACCCTCTACGCCGCCAAAGGTAAATTCTGGGCTCTCATCGCTGGTAGCACCCTTTATTTAGCCGATGCTATCTATTCTTTCGTGCTGATTAGTCCGCAAGTCCCCTTCGCGATGGAATGGCCGGTTTATCTCCTGCAGGGTCTCATTCATCTCGCTTTTATCGTTCTTTATGGCTTTGCCATCGCAAATTATGCTAAACTAGATCGGCCTTCCCCCAAAAGAAGCTAGATCTATGACAAACGAAAGTATCACCCGCAACCAGGCTCAAGAAAAAACCCTTCTCGCCCTTTATGCCGTTTTAACTTACCTTGATATGAAGGAAGAAGTGGACGTCGAGAGTATTGTGAGCGGCATTTATGAGGCGCCTTACGCCGAATGCCCGTATTTTACCAAAGCGGTCGTGATTGCTGTGTTAAAAAACCTCAATAGCGAAATCGAAGCCTACAATGCTCTGATGAAAAAATGGACTTTTGATCGACTCAATCGGGTCGAGCAGGCCTTGCTTTTGCTCTCTTACAGCCAATATTTCTACGTCGAGAAAGAAGTCGAAAAGGCCGCGGTGATTAATGTCGCGGTCGTCTTAGCTAAGAAATATCTTGAAGCCGCCGATTATAAATTTGTCAATGCCATTCTCGACAAGGTTTTGACCCGTGAACACTAAAGATTATCTTTCCGTCAGCGAGCTCAATCTGCTCCTCAAAGCCAAATTCGAGGGAGATGACGATTTGCATTCGCTCTACGTAAAAGGTGAGATTTCATCGTGGAAAAGCTATCCAAACGCGACCTATTTCGATCTGAAAGACGACAAGTCCATTCTCTCGTGCATTTTATGGGGAACCGCTTCGCTTTATCTGCCTTTTGAACCCAAAATCGGCGATGAGGTCCTCGTTCGTGGCGATCTCAGCGTCTATCCGCCTCGCGGCCGTTATAGCCTGATGTGCACTTCGATTGAACTCGCGGGCTTAGGCAGCCAGCTTTTGGCGCTTGAAGCCTTGAAGAAAAAGCTTCAAAGCGAATGATTGTTCGACGTTTCTCACAAGCGGAGCATCAAGAGATTCCCCGATAAAATCGGCGTGGTGGTCGGCCGGGGGAGCGCCGCCGAAGCCGACATTCTCAAAAACTGCCAGCGCCGTTGGCCTTTAGCCGATCTTTATTTCTTTCCTTCTCTCGTTCAGGGCAAGGAAGCTCCAAAAGACCTCTTGCGGGCCCTCCGCTTGGCTTTTAGCTACCCACTTGATACATTGATCATCGCCCGCGGTGGGGGCTCCAATGAGGACCTTTCCGCTTTTAATGACGAAACCTTGGTCCGGACTTTGGCCGCTTCGCCGATTCCAACCATTTCGGCGGTTGGCCACGAAGTCGATACGACCTTAGTCGATTACGTTTCGGATTTGCGGGTTTCTACTCCGACGGGTGCCGCGGAAGCGGCCACCCCGAATCAAGCCGATATCCTCGAGGGGATTTTAAACGCGGGAAGCCATCTTCAGAATGCTTTGGAGCAAGAAACGGGCTATCTGAGCGAGAAACTACGGGGTCTCGCTGAGCGTCCTTTCTTCAAGAATCCGGCGGCGCCTTATCTTGATAAAGAAGGCGAGATTGAAGATTTGTGGAAGCGGCTTGTCCTAGCGATGAACCGAAATCTCGAAGGAAAACGGGATCAGGTGAGCGCCTTGAAACTTCATTTGAAGGCCCTCAATCCCGAAAGCGTACTCTCGCGCGGGTTTTCTTTAACTCGCAACGCCCAAGGCAAAGTCATTTCGTCGGTAAAAGACGTTTCGAGCGGTGAAGAGCTCGAGACAAAACTCAAAGATGGTATAATTCACTCAATCATGAAATAGGGAGAGGGCATTATGGAAAAGAAAGAAAAAAGTTTCGAGGAGAAACTGACCCGTTTGAATGAGATCGTTGAAAAGGTAGAGAACGAAACCCTCCCGATTGAGGAGTCTTTGAAACTCTATGAGGAAGGGAATGCCCTCATCAAAGAGCTTGAAACCACGCTCAAAGACGCGGAAAAGAAGATCGGACAGCTGAATGAGATAAAAAAATAGAGAAGTATAATATTGGTAGTTTTAAAGTTGTTCCACGATGGAAAAAAAGATAGTAAGAATCGACATAAAGTCCATTAAAGACCCTAAATTCGTCAAAGAGTTGAATTACCCCTCTTTGGCTTTGCTTTGCCATGATATTCGCCAAGAAATCATCCGTGCCACTTCTATCTATGGCGGTCACCTCGCCTCCAATCTAGGCGTCGTCGAATTGACGGTGGCGCTCTATCGGAATTTCAATTTTCCGAAGGATAAACTCATTTTCGACGTTGGCCATCAATGCTATACGCACAAGATTCTGAGCGGCCGTTCTTTGGAACATCTCCGTCAGGCCGGAGGGCCGAGCGGATTCGAAAGACGGAACGAATCGATCTATGACTGTTATGAAGCCGGCCATAGCGGCACGGCTCTTTCGGCAGCCGAAGGCTTTGCCATTGCCCGCGATCTTAAGAAAGAAAATTATGATATCATCGCCTTTGTTGGCGATTCTTCGATTGTGAACGGCCTTTCGTTTGAGGCGCTCAACAACCTCGGAAGCCGCAAAGATAAAGTCATCGTGATTCTCAACGACAATGACATGTCGATTTCCCGCCCGGTGGGTGGCTTTGGGACTTTCTTCCGCAAAATCTCGACCGATCGGCTCTACAACAAAGCCAAAAAGGCCTATCAACGCGCAATGTGGCGCGGGGCGATTGGCCGTAAAATCTACTCTTTTAACTACAACTTAAAGAACGATATCAAAGCCGCTCTCGTCCCGACTACCATGTTTGACAATATGGGTTTCACCTATATCGGACCGGTCGATGGCCACAATCTCAAAGCGCTCGACAAGGCGATGAAATCAGCCAAAAACGCGACCAAGTCTGTTGTCGTTCATGTCTATACGATCAAAGGCAAGGGCTATAAACCCGCCGAAGATGACAAGTCGGGTTATTGGCACGGAGTCACTCCGTTTGAAATCGATTCGGGCGATGCGAAGTCTCAGCATCCCGGCTATCAGAGCTGGTCACACTTTTTCGGCTCTTTGACCGCAGAAATGATGGGACAGCATCCCGAAACGGTTTTGATTTGTCCAGCCATGATCAAAGGCAGCCATCTCGAAGAAGCCTTCCTTGCCTATCCGGAACGCTCGTTCGATGTCGGCATCAGCGAAGAGCATGCCCTGACGATGGCGGGCGCGTTATCCCTCAATGGTTTTCATCCGATTGTATCGATCTATTCTACATTTTTGCAAAGAGCTTACGACCAACTTTCCCACGATTGCGCTCGGCTCGGAAGCGATTTGACGCTTCTTGTTGACCGAGCGGGTTTCGTCGGCGCCGACGGCTCAACCCACATGGGGCTTTATGACGAGGCCTTCCTCAAGAGTATTCCCGGCGTCACGTTGACGATGCCTTCGACGGTTTCGGAAGCCCGTTATCTCTACGCCACTTCGCTTGAAAAAGGTCACGGCGTCTTCGCGATCCGTTATCCGCACACTTTGATGAACCTTTTAGCGCCAACCCCTTCGCTCAAGCTTCCCTATGGGAAGTGGCGAGACTTGACGCCAACTTTCTCCGCTGATGTCGCCGTTTTCGGCATTGGCCCGCTCGGGCTCGATCTCTACGAAGCGCTCTTGCGGCATGGCTATAAGGGACGTTTCATCAATCCGCTCTATCTTTTCCCGCTCGACCAAGAAGGCGCCAAAGGACTTCTCAAAGCCAAACTCGTCTACGTCTATGATCCTTACGCCACGGCGAATGGCTTTGGCGAATCTTTGGCTTCCTTCCTCGCCCAAAACGGATTCCAAGGCAAAGTCGTCATCAAGGCGGTGCCGAGTGTTTTCGTTCATCATGACACCATCGATGGGCAACTGCTCAGCTATCATCTTCGCGTCGAGGATGCCCTTGCGGACATCATGGCACTTATTTCGAAGTAACTTAACATAATAATTTCGGCTACAATAACGGCGATGGGTCAGATCATCATGCACGTTGATTTGAACGCCTTCTTCGCGACGGCCGAGGTTTTGCGTCACCCAGAATATGCGGGAAAACCCGTGATCGTCGCTGGCTTAGGCCCTCGTGGCGTCGTTTCGACCGCCTCCTATGAAGCCCGGGCGTTCGGCGTTCATTCGGCGATGCCAACCTACCAAGCGAGAGAAAAATGCCCCGAGGGCATCTTTCTCGAAGGCGACTTCGCTTACTATGAGGTGCTGAGCCAATCTTTTTTTGCCTATCTGAAGCGCTTTTCACCTTTGCTCGAAGAAGCTTCAATCGATGAATGCTATGTCGATATGAGCAAGCCGCTCGCACATGAGCGAGATCCTCTTTCTTATTTAAAAGGGATTCAAGATGGCTTATTGGCACAGATGGGGCTCCGTTGCTCGATCGGGGTGGCCCCGACCAAGTTCATGGCCAAGATGGCGAGCGAGATGAAAAAACCGATGGGCCTCACGATTCTCCGGCGGAAAGATCTCGCGGAAAGGCTTTATCCTCTCCCGATCGAATCCTTTTATGGCATCGG
>JBAYEZ010000033.1:0-8577 GCA_041667485.1 Bacilli bacterium | reverse complement strand
ATCGAGCCGCCAGGAAAATCCCAGAAGCCGTCATCGGAGCGTTCTTCAAGCAAAAAACGGCCATCTTTCCCCCGAAGCAGCATCACCGAAAAACCGACGACAAGCGGCATATGACCGACTTTTTTACGAATATCCGAAATGTAGCCCATGGGAACGTGACTCATTATAACGCAAAAGGAGAAAAGATTGGGAGGCCTCGCGTAGAAAGAAGAAGTCTCCGTCATTGCTCATCACAAATGATCCTTTTCGCCTTATAATAAGAAACAAGGATGCGAGGAGTTTTCCATGGATAAAGTTCAACAAAACTACGAACGATGGCTTTCTTCACCGAAAGTATCAGAAGAAGACAAAGCCCTTTTGCGGGGGATGAGCGGCGAAGAAAGAGACGAGGCTTTCTTCCAAGACATTCAATTTGGTACGGGCGGCATGCGCGGGGTCTTAGGCCCTGGCACCAACCGGATGAATTCTTTCACGGTCGAGCGGGCAACCATCGCCTTTGGCTTAATGCTTTTGAAAGAGTTCCCTCACGAAGAATCCCGAGGGGTCGTCATCTCACACGATAACCGGCACCACAGCCGTGACTACGCTGTCGAATGTGCGCAAATCCTCAATGAAATGGGGTTAAACGCCTTCTTGTTCGACTCGTTAAGACCGACGCCGGAGCTCTCCTATGCCGTCCGTTACCAGCACGCGCTCGGTGGTCTGATGATCACCGCCAGCCACAACCCGAAACAATATAACGGCTACAAGGTCTATGACGATAAGGGCTGTCAATTAATTCCGGAGAAAATCCAACCGATGTTGGATATTTTAGCGGCGCTTCCCAACGAGTTAAAAGTCGAACCGACGCCTGCCAAGAAAAAAGGCAAAACCATCATTTTGCCAAAGAAAATCGATGACGATTATGTCGCTTTGGTCGAACAGTGCCAAATCAATCCCGATTTCGACAAAAAGGGATTCAAGATCGTCTACACTCCGAACCACGGCACTTCTTATGAAAACGCCATGCGCGTCTTCAAAGATTGTGGCTACGACATTATCCCCGTTGAAAAACAGTGCACCCACGATCCGGATTTCTCCGGCACGTTAAGCCCGAATCCCGAAATGGATGACGCCTGGATCGAACCGATCAAATTAGCAAAAAAAGTCCACGCTGATGTGGCGGTGATGACCGATCCCGATGGCGATCGCTGCGGCATCGCCTATCTTTCGAGCAAAGGAACCTATGAACGTTTCACCGGCAATCAGTCCGGTGCCTTGCTCATTGATTACATTTTCTCGGAGCGAAAACGGCAAGGCAAACTTCATACGGATGGCGTGATGTACGATACCATTGTCACTTCTGACTTAGGCCGCAAGATCACCAAGTCTTATGGCTTAGCCAACGAAAGTTTTTTAACCGGCTTCAAATATATCGGTGATCGGATTGGCTATTATGAGGATTTAGGCCACGGGCCCGTCTTTGAATTTGGTTATGAAGAATCCTATGGTTGCCTCATCGCGCCTTTTGCCCGCGACAAAGACGGCATCCAAGCGATTCTTCTTTATTGCGAGATGGCGCTTTGGTACCACCGCAAAGGCATCCCGCTCGATGTGGCCTTCCAGAATCTCGAAAAGAAATTCGGCTACCATGAGACCACAACCGATTCCATTTACTTCGAAGGATCTTCGGGTGCCGAAAAGATGAAAGCGATGATGGATCATCTTCACGAGAAGACCCCCACCGAAATCGAAGGCTATAAGATCATCCGAGTCGAAGACTATTACAAAGGAACCTATCGGAATCAGGACGGAAGCGAAGGCAAATTGACGCTTCCGAAAGAAGAAGTCGTTCGCTTGTTCTTCGATGATGGCTCCTGGATTGCCGTGCGGCCTTCAGGGACCGAACCAAAAATCAAGTTCTACGTCGAAGCGGTTGCCAAGAGCGATGAAGGACTCCATCAAAAGGCCATCGCTTTATCGAAATCTTTGCAAAAAGCCCTTGGAATTCAACTCTAAGGGTTCTGCTCCGATTCATCAAACTTCACGAAAGACGAAAAAACCACCTCAATCCTTGCGGTTTGAGGTGGTTTATTTTTCCGTTGTTACTATTTCTTCTCAGCAGGGGCAGCGGCTTTGACAGCTTGGGCTTTTTCAAGTTTTTTGTTGAACTTGTCAATGCGGCCATCAGACTGAACGAAGCGTTGCTTGCCAGTGTAGAACGGGTGGCAATTCGAGCAAGTATCAACCTTGATTTCGTCAAGGGTCGATCCCGTCTCGAATGTGGCTCCGCAGCTGACGCAGGTCACGGTGCACTTGTGGTACTCCGGATGGATTCCTTTTTTCATGTCCTTTACTCCTTTCGCCTTGCAGCAATCCACTGCAAAGAGAGTTACGGGTGTTATAATACGCGCAACCCCTAAGGGTTGCAATAAATATCACCAAAAAAGACGGGAATTCCCCCGCGATAAAACCTCAAAAATCTTTCTAATGAAAACATGCCTAGAAAAAGAGGGTGTTTTCGAAAAAAAAATAACAAAAGGTCTTTTTGTTTTTTCTTGATTTTTACCCTCCTTCAAAAACCAAGATTCCCCTAGGATTAATCGACTATTTGTTTACAAGAGTTTACAATACAAAACTCAAATATCTTGCCTTATAATAAGAACCATGAAAAGGAATCCAAAATTGCTGGCCATAATTTTGGCCTGTTTACCACTTATGGGATGCTCGACAAACAAGACGTCAATCGACGTGATCATCATGGGCGGACAATCGAATATGGTCGGTTGCTCAGCCTACTCGAGACTTTCTAATGACCTCGGCAGTGCCAAGTACTCGGAATATACAACCGGCTACAAAGGCATCAAGATTTCTTACGATTGCTGGACGAAAAACGGAACAAACGACTACGCCGAGCAAAATTCATCAAATGATAAGTTCGTTACGACGTTGCTTGGCGAAGGCAATTCTGATCTAACATTTGGCCCCGAGGTGGGGATGGCCGAAAAGTTCTCAACAGCCCGCAACGACAAGGTTGTCTTCATCAAATACGCCTGTGGCGCATCAAATCTTCTCGATGATTGGGCGGCCCCGGATTCGGGCAAACGAACCACGATGTATGCCAATTTTGTCGCCTACGTGACCGCTCAGATGAAACTGCTTAGCGCCCAAGGCTATGACCCGAAAATCAAGGCGATGTGTTGGATGCAAGGCGAAGGAGATTCCTACCCGGGCTATTGCGAAGAATATTATCAGCAAGAACACTATCTCGTCAGCGATCTCCGCAAGGAGTTTGCCTCCTATACCGATGGCACGGATTTCGCCTTCATCGATGGGGGCATCAGCGATTCATCCTTCAACCCGAAATACCAAACCGTCAATGCGGCCAAACAACAGGTAGCCGCCGAAAGTGAACGCAACATCTACATTGATACCCTTGCCGCAGGACTCGACAAGAACAAGCTCCAAGAGGATGCCGCTCACTACATCGCTCCAGCCATGGTGACACTCGGTCATCTTTTCGCCGATGCCGCTGAGCCTTTCTTGACTCCGTTAAAATCCAGATAAGCATCTCTTCTTTTTGGTGGCAAATAGAAAGCTCTCTTCTTTTTTTGTCCCCCAAAAGCCATTTTCATCTGAAGATGTTTCCCGCACTATTAAAAGCTTTCCGATATTAAAAATCTCCGCAATACTTCGTTCAATTCGTATTTTGGCTCCAGTAGACGCCCGAGAACCATCAAAAATAGTCTAATGGCGAAGAGAGGCAATGAGGGTGCTTAATTCAGCGGCGGCTTCTTGGTGCATGGCCGCATTCGGGTGACCTCCATTGGCCATAAAGCCCCCAACGCTAAGCGAAGAAAACTCATGGAAATAAACCTTATCGGGATACAAGGAGACGACCTCCTTTAAAAGCGAGGAAACCAAACTGACCTTGATCATGCCGATCGTGACGATAATCGAAACGCCAGAATAGCGTTGACGAATCTCATCGATAAAAGCTTTCATCGTTTTTTGAAAGGCGAGGCATTCTTTCTTTTGCTCAAACTCTTGAAGGGGCAAAAGATACTCATCATCATTCGTCCCAAGGTTAATCACGACAAAATCAGGGATATAAAGACGATGATCCCAAGGAATGAAGTTTTCGGGGGTGGTCGACCAAGTACAATCGGCAAAAGAGAACATCTCCGGGATACTTTTAATCGGAGCATTCGTGTTCCAGGGCGACTTGTAGGCCGCATAGCCTCCGATGGCGATAATCGAGAAATCGGCATCAAGCTTTTCCGCGGTCAAACTGGCATAGGAAAGGAGCGCATTTTCCGTTCGGGTCTCAAAGTCGTTATCTCCTTCGATGCCTTCAACGCCATTGCCTGCCGTAATCGAATCGCCATAGTATTCGATCTTTAAGGCTTTCTTTTCATTCAAGGGCACAAAGCGGCCATCGGTCTCCAAGCGGCGCCAGCCCGTTAACGAACACGCGCTTTCCGTCCGTTTATAAACCCGAACGACGTGGCGGGTTTGCGGTAGGCGTTCCGCCAAAACATAGACCGCGTCATTTTGATTCAAGACGATCTTTTTGGCCGAGAGAAAAGGGGCATCATCCACCACCACCGCCAAACTCGCCTCGCCTTGGGGGCGGCCGCATTCGGTGGCTACGAATTCCGCCTTCAGTTCGCTTCCTTCAAAAGCGACAGCGAATCCTGAGGCAGAAAACGTGATCATCCGGGCTTTCTTGTCCTGATCGATGTAATAGCGGCCCAGATTTTTTAACTCCGGACCTTCATACGAATAATCCATCTTTTTCATGAAAGAACGCTCAAGGCACCCTCCTGAAGCAAGAGACGGAATTTCGGGGCTTTGTAGACCGAGAAATCATTCGGCACCACGAAGGTGGCGTAGTCCTTAAAACCTTCAATCTTGACGAAAAGAGTGTTCATCGTCCCCAAAGGATCCTCATCATACGAAGAAACCTTAATCGTCTTTTTGGGATCATACTCCGGGTTCTTCCTTCCCAAGCTCTTGCATTGTTTCTTCGAGAAAATCGGCACTACCTTGCTTTCATCGATCCGCAGCTGATGCACACCATCTTCCACCCCTAACGCCGGGACATGAAGATGGGTATGGCCAAAAGAGACCACGCTTTCGTTACCGAGAGTTTTAACGCTGGCTTGAACGACGTTATCGTAAACGATTTCCCGCGACATCACTTTATCGCCGATCTCATTGCGGATTGTGAGGGCGGATTCGGCAATGTAGGCCATGACTTCATCCCCTTCTTTATAAGTGCTCGAGGAAGGAACGTTAAAGACGAGATGTTTCTCGCAACCACGAAGAGTAACAAAGAGAGTGGTCGCGTCGGTTTTCTTAATCAAGAAGTCAACTTTTCCAGAAAGCACAAGGGATTTGCCGGGGTTTCCCAGCACGACATCCTTCGGAGCAAAAGAAAGATAAAGCGGTTTTTCTTGCAAGGCTTTCCGGAGAATCCTCTGTTGGAAAGAAGGTTCCATCGTGAAGCTATTATCCCCGAAGTGAAGCTGATTCCCTTTAATCTCCGCAAGGAAACGATTCTCGCGCGGAACCCCCATGACCGAATTGGTGCTTTCTTTATCGAAAAGATGCGCGTTCATCATGTCAGGCGCTAAAAAGATGGATTGTTTGACTTGGTATTTGCCTGTCGCCACCCCTTTGATCACCACATCAGCGGAGCGGCCTTCGATCTTGGCATAGACGATCGTCTCATCGCCAAGCTGTTCAATCACATCGATGATGGCGGGTATACCGGATTCCGCGATTTTGATGTGCTCAGGCCGAATTCCAAGGAGCAAATCTTTATCCAAATATGACCGATCGCTCAGCTGCTTAGCTTTTATGGCTGGGAATTCGAGGCGAAGGTTGGCGATGTTATTGAGGATGGCAACGAGGTTATTTCCCTCTTCCTTGAGGTGGCAATCGATAATGTTCATCTGTGGCGAACCAAGGAAAGTCGCGACAAAGAGGTTAGTCGGATTCTCATAGAGGTTGACCGGCGTATCGACCTGTTGGATATAGCCAAGCTTCATTACGACGATCCGATCGCCCATCGTCATCGCTTCGGTCTGATCGTGAGTGACATAGATGAAAGTTGTAGCCAAACGCTTATGGAGCTTGGTGATTTCGGTACGCATCTGCACCCGGAGTTTGGCATCGAGGTTGCTGAGCGGCTCATCGAGCAAGAACACTTTGGGCTCCCGCACAATCGCTCTCCCGAGTGCCACCCGCTGCCGTTGGCCGCCAGAGAGGGCTTTCGGTTTGCGGCTTAATAAATCAGAAATCTCAAGGATCTCCGCCGCTTTCTTAACCCGCTCATCGATGGCTTTGGGATCTTCTTTTCGAAGTTTGAGGCCAAACGCCATATTTTGATAGACCGTCATATGAGGATAGAGAGCATAGTTTTGGAAAACCATCGCGATATCGCGGTCCTTCGAATCCATATCGTTAACCAAGGCGTCGTCGATATAAAGTTGACCAGCCGTGATGTTCTCGAGTCCCGCGATCATCCGAAGGGTCGTGGATTTGCCGCACCCCGATGGCCCGACAAAGACGATAAACTCTTTGTCTTTGATTTCCAAATCGAAATCATTGACGGCTCTCACGCCGCCTTCATAGACCTTGTAGACATGCTTCAGTGTGACTTCGGACATGATTCGTCCTCCTTGGGATACAAGCCCTTATTGACTAAGCCGGGGTAATGCTCGGCGTTAATGTAGCTATCGAAAACTTTGTGGGCGTAAATCGACCAAATCAAGACACCGAAGGAACTGAAGAAAAGGAAAAGGCCCATCCCCACATAAGCGGTGATGTTGCTGAAGGCAAAAAGGAAGATCACTATGCCTGGGCTAAGAATAAAGAGTCCGAAACTGCAAGGCATTTTCATCAAAGTGAACAAGAAAGCGTTCTTCAAGGTTGCCCCAAACGAATTTTGATAGAGCCCTTCTTGAGCCAGAAAATAATGGCTGAGAGAGCCAACGAGAAGAAACTGAAAAAGCAATAAACCAATCCCGATTCCCATCACGATCGGCGAGGCTTGATAAAAGAAGAGCAGATAGAGCGAGCCAACAAGAGCAAAAGCAAAAGACATCCCAACGATGAAGCCGATGCCAAGGGCGGAACGCCAATTCTTTTTCAAACCATAAAAGAAAGAAACGCTGCTCAGCACCCCGTCAAGGAAGGAAAGCCGCTGCCCCACTTCGTAAGCGCCGGCGTAGCCAACGAAGAGAATCCCGATGCAAGGAATGGCAATCAAAGCCCCATAGAAGCAAAGGGCGAAAATCGAACTCATTGGGGAGGCGTTGGCATAAGCGGTTCCGACAAAAGCCGAAAAGATAAGGTAGTCGCAAAGAAGGGGCAAAGCAAATAAACTCAAAAGCAAAGACGCGCTGATAAGACTGCCCGTTTGATGGAGGGCCACATCGATAAGAAGCTCCCAACGCGTGTGAGGTAGTTGAGTGGTTGAGAAATCTGTCTCAGGTGCTTTCTTCATTGTCCATCCTCCTGCAAATACATGAAACTTTGAAGCGCCAAATCGTATTCGGGATTGTCATAGAGGCCGCTTTTGCCGATGTTTTTGCTGGTGGAGTTGAGGCAAAGGAAGTAATCCTCATCAAGAAATCCAACATAAGCATCGAGCCAAGAAGCTTGGCCTTTTGGGCGAATCTCAATCCCGAAATTCACGTTATCCCGGACATAATAGATCGGCGTTTTTTCAATCACATAGGCGCTCGAAAAATCCGATGAAAAGGGCAGCATGATGTCGCCCGGCACAATGCCGTCGAGAGCGGAACGCGGAAGCAAAAAGATGTCGCTGCTCTCATAACCAACGACCTGAAGTTTCTCGCTGAATACCTTATCGCTCGGATTGCATTGAGCGGTCGTCACTTCTTTGAGGCCTTCATCCTTAAAGCGATTTTGAATATCCTTGCAAAACCCTTCGCTTTTGAGCGAAGTGGAGGCAACGAAGATGTTGATCTTCTCATAGACGGAGGGCTGATGGGCGATGGAAAAAAGGTAGGAAAGAGCGAAGCTAAAAATTAGGGGCAAGAGCAAATACAGAGGCCAATCATAAGCCAGGTTTTTCTTAAAGAATTTTCGGCCTTCTTTCATGAAAGCACCTCGTAGGAAAGGAGGACGCTGGCGAAGCTGGTCGCTCGAATGCGCTCCCCCACTTTCAAAGCCGGAACCGGAAAAAAGAGATATAAAGTTCGATAATAAACCTTCCCATTCTCTTGAAAGGAAGCCGTCAGCAAAGTCGCGGGAATTCCTTCTTTGCTTGTGCCCTCGTCTATGCCGATTGAGACCAAGACGACTTCTTCTTCGCTCTTGAGGCCTTGGAGGGCTTGGCTATAGAAACGAGAACGCTTAGCGACGGCCTGATAGGGACCGCTAAAGAAATAAAGAACGCCCCAAATAAACAAAGTGCTGAAAATAATGCTGAGCCACAAAGCGGCCCCATAGTTCGCTGGCGAATAGACAATGACCAGCGTCAATGCCCCCGCAAAAAGGGCAAGAACGATGACGAAAAGCGCCCAATACATCTTCTGGAGAGTTTGGTATTTCTTCGCCTCT